>RECW01000134.1 GCA_007693835.1 Paracoccaceae bacterium
GCGTGGACGGCCAACGGCTTCAACCCGGTCGCGGAGCGCTATCCGGAGCGGCTCGCCGGCCGCGCCCCCGACCGGCCGCGGCGCGGAGGGGGACCGACGCCGTGACGCTGATGCTGCCCCGCACCATCCCGCTCGACCGCTCGGACGGCTTCGTGTTCCCGAGCGCCGCCGCCTCCGGCGAACGGGCGGTCACCGGCGCCTTCCTGTTCGAAGGGCTCGACGTCGAGGCTCTGCCGCGCAAACGGCGCACCGCCTTCGGCGCCGGCTGCCTTGGCGTGGCGAGCTTCGGCTTCTCGACGCCGATCACGGCCGTCGAGGCGACGGAGGAGGATCGCGCCGAGGCTATCGAGACGCTGGCCGCCGGCCTCGTCGCCCGCCTCGGCGCGGAGGAGGAGATCGCCTTCGCCGCCTCGCTGGCGCGCGACCACGCGCCGAACACGCTGATCGCGCTCCACCGCACGGTCGAGCAGGGCCGCATCCGCGAGCAGTTCCGCACGCTCCGCCCGCGCGAGGCCGAAGCGCCGGGCGCGATCCCGCAGAGCCACGCCCGCGCCTTCCTCATCCTCCAGACCGACGAGGAGCCGGAGGAGCGGGTGGACCTTCTGTCGCTGGGGCGCGGCTGATGCCGGAGTTCTGGGTCTCCAGCGGCCATCACCTCTGCCGGCGCACGCCGGACGGTCGGCTCGGCGTCACCGACGCGTTGCTGCTCGCCTGGCTCGCCCGCCCCGAGATCACGCCGCCGCCCGAGGCCTGCTTCGCCGAACGCGCGCTCCACGCGCGGCTCCGCAAGACCCCGCGCGCGCCGGTCAGGCCCGGCGAGATCGCGGCCCTCGCCGACGCCGACGCCCGCGAGAACTGGACGTTCTTCATCGACTTCCGCGACCGGCTGCTGGCGGCCGACAGCGTCGAGGCGGCGTGGCTCGCCCTGGTGCGCGACCGCGTCTCCCTGCCGCCGATCTTCCTCGACCAGCTCGTCCACCTCATCCTGCGCAACGCGCTCGACGGCTGCGCGGACCCGTTCACCCTGCGCGCCGCAGAACTGATGTTCCGTCCCCAGAAGGCGACGATGCTGAACGGCGCGCTGACGCTGGCGGACGCCGAGGTGATCGAGGCGCGCGCCGTCGACCCGCGCGCCAACCCGCTGGCGGCGATGCTGACGCCGGACCCGTTCACGGAACTGGACGTGATGACGGCCGAGAGCGCCGGGACGTGGTGGAGCCGCTCCGACGCCCATTCGATGGGGCTGAACCTCGGGGGCGAGCCGCTGAGCCGCGCCGGCCTCGCCGCCGCCATCGCCGCCTTCGTGCGCCACCTTTTCGGGGCGGCCGTGGACGTCTCGCCGCTCAACGCGCTCGAAGACCCTGATTTCCGCTGGTGCGTCGGCCTCGACGCTGAAGGCTCGGCCATTGGCGACGCCCTCTGGGCGGGGGAGCGCCTGGCGGACGAGACCCATGCCCGCCTGATCGCCCTGTTCCGCATGGATTTCCCGCCGGACGCGCCGCTTGCGCCGAAGGCGTTCGGCCGGCCCTGCTATCTGCTGCTCGGCATGGACCGGGAGAAGACGGTGCGCATGAAGCCCCAGAACCTCGTGGCCGGGCTGCCCTTCGCCGCCCGGCCCTGCGTGGCCTGACGCGATGCCGCGGCGGCGCTTCCGCGTGGGCGTCGTCGCGCTCTCGCGCCAGCCTGCGAGCCGCTGGGCCGCTCGCGGCTTCCGCCCCTCCGCGTTGCTGCCGCAGGCGGAAAGGCGCCGACCCCGAGGCGCTCGGCCGGCGCGGCGTCGTGCGCCACCCCGGCGGACCGCGGCGGTGACCCGCCCAGAGGACGATGCGCTGGTCGCGGCGAAAGGCGGCTGGCGGGCGCGCCGCCCCCGTCGACGAGCCGGCGCCCGCGCCTCCCGAGGCCGCTCCGGAAGCTTCGGACGACGCGGCGCCGGATGCGCCGGCGAAATGCGCCGCGCTGCAAGAAAAAATAGCGTGCCGCAACATTAATTTCCCGAAAAATCGCGCGCGCAACATGCCATTATTCAGCGAAACATGTCTTATAACAGGCGTTATGGCGGCGCGATTACCGGTTAAATTGATACAATTTAATATACTTTTTTCTTTCGACGGGCGGTGAGGTTTTATTTTTATGAAAAATTGTACTCCCAGCACCGCGCCAGGTGACAGGCAGGGTCGCAGAGGGTGGAAACCGACGGAAGCCGGCGTGGCGCGCCGCGCCACTCCATCGCTGAAGCGCGCAGCCGAATACGGGCTGATAGCAGATCTGCTCGGCGCCCCCCCCTGACCGTTCGCGCCTCGCCGCCCTCGCCCGCCTCACGGGCGACGAGACGCCCATCGGACGCGCGCACCGCGCGCTGGCGGAGGCGGCGGCCGGCGTCGACCCCGAGGCGCTGGAGCGCGAGTTCTTCGCCCTGTTCACCGGCGTCGGCCGCGGCGAACTGCTGCCCTACGCCTCCTTCCACCTCACCGGCTTCCTCAACGAGCGCCCGCTCGCCGCGGTCCGTCGCGACCTGATGGCGCTCGGGCTGGAGCGCGCCGCGGGGCTGCACGAGCCGGAGGACCAACCGCCGGCGCGTCGTCGCCATCAACGACGGCCTGCCCGGCGAGCGCTCGGTCGCGATGGCCTGCATGCATCGCAACGACGCGCCCTGCGCGGCGGTCTGGCCGGTCGACTGCTTCCACACCACCGCCGACGCGGCGGTGCGGCGCTCGAAGGACCGCATCCCGCCGCCGGCCCTTGACCGGCGTCGGGGAAAAACTTAGTCCGTCTCGGTGCGCTAGGGGTGTAGCTCAGTCGGTAGAG
>RECW01000082.1 GCA_007693835.1 Paracoccaceae bacterium
TGGCGGCGGCCCCGCCGCTGTTCCTGCCGCACGCCGACCCCGAAGGCGTGCGCGCGCTGCTTGGCCTCGCGCCGGACCCCGATCTTGACCGGCTGCTGCGCCTCACGCCAAGACTGGTCGGTCTCTTCCGATTGCCCATGCCGTATGCGCCTCACGGCGTGATGATCGGCGCGCAGGTGGCCTGCGCCGACGGGACATTCAGCGCGACAGGAGTCGGGGAGACGCCGCGCGCCGCGCTCGGGGCCTGCCTCGGGGAAGCGGCGGAGGTTCTGGCGCAGGCGGCGCCGGCCTGTTTCGATGCGCCCGACATCGGCTTGGCGGGCTGGTCTTTGCGGCCTGGTCCTGCGGTCCCAGGTCTGCTCCGGCCGTCGACTGAGCGCCGACCTGTTCCCGCCGGGCTTTGCTTCCGGCGCGGCGACGGGATCGGTTGTTCGAGCCTCGGCGTCGCGACAGGGCGCGATTTCGACGCGGCGCGCCGCGCGGCGCTCTTCGAACTCATCGAGCGTCACGCTCTGGCCGAATGGCGCGCGCACGGGCGCCGCGCGGGGACGCCGGCCGAGGCGACGGCCGCGTCGGCGGCCGCTCTCCTCGCCCGGCTAAAGCGTCCCGGCGACGCGCCCGCGGTCGGCTTGGCCGTGCTCCATTCATCTGTCGGCGCGCCGGTGGTTCTCGCGGCTTCGTCCCGCGGCTGGGGCTGCGCGGCGGCGGAGACGGAGAAGGAGGCGGCGCGGCGCGCCGTGCTTGAGCTGGTTGCGGCCGAGACAGGGGCGGCGCTCGACGAGGCCCGCGGCCGACCGCCGCCGCATCCGCCGCCCCGGCCGGTGGTCGGCGCGCCGGCCCCGGCGCGACCGCCCTTCGACCTCGACACGCTGATCGCGGACCTCGCCGCGCGCGGCGCGCCGGTGATCGAAGTCGACCTGAGCCGGCCCGAAATCCCCACGCCGGTCGTCAAGCTGTTCTGCGCGGCGCTCGACTGTGATGCTTTCGGCTAGCGAAAAGTGGCGAAAGCATGAAGCATCCCTTAACGTCGCGCCGAACGGGGCGGCGAGGGGCGCGTGGTGAAGGACGGCGGCGGCGCGATCACGGGGCTCGGCCTGAGGCTGATCGGCGGCTTCGCCGCCGCGCTCGACGGGCGGCCGGTCGATCTGCGCAACCGCAAGGCGCAGGCGGCGCTCGCCGTTCTGGCGCTCTCCGGGAACGGTCAACCGCGCGAGCGGATCGCCGCGCTGCTCTGGAGCGAGCGCGACGGCGAGCAGGCCCGCCAGTCGCTGCGCCAGACGCTGCACGACCTGCGCCGCGCGCTCGGCCCCGGCGCCGAGCGCGTGCTGGAGATCGGCCGGCGCGACGTGGGTTTGCGCGCGCCGGCGCCCGCTGTCGACATCCTCGCGCTGATCGCCGCCGTCGAGGCCGACGGCGCAGAGCCGCCGGCCGCGGACTGGGCCGCGCTCGCCGACGGGGTGCTCGCCGGTTTCGACGACCTCGATCCCGCCTTCGCCGAATGGCTGACGGCGCGGCGGCGCGCCCTGCTCGACCGGCTGACGGCGGCGCTGGAGGCGCGGATGGCCGCGGCCGACGACGAGCCCGCCCGGCGCTGGGCCGGGGCGCTGCTGGCGCTCGACCCGGCGCACGAACCCGCCTGCCGGCGCCTGATGGAGAGCGACGCCGCCCGCGGCGACGTGCGCGCGGCGCTGCGGCGCTACGCCGATCTCTGGGATCTGCTCGACGATGAGTATGCGGCGGAGCCCTCTCCCGAGACCCAGGCCCTCGCGGTCGCGCTGAAGTCGCTCGAAGCCGCGCCCGAGGCGCAACCGCGGAGCCCGGTCGCCGAGCGCCCGGCGCTCACGCTCTGCGTCGACGCCTTCCGCCTCGACGGCGTGCCGCCCGAGCACGGGTATCTGGTCCGGGGCTTCCGGCAGGATCTCATCGCCTGCCTGACGCCCTGGCGCGAGTGGGTGGTGATCGAGCCGGGCGACGGCCCGCCGCCGAGGCAGGACGGCGTCTACGCCCTCGCCGCCGTGGCGTTTCCGGGGCGCGACGGGGTGCGGATCAACCTCACCCTGCAGGAGACGGCGGCGCGGCGGTTCGTCTGGGGTCAGCAGGACATCGAGCTTCGGCTCGACACCTGGTTCGAGGCCTGCCGGCTCACCACCCGCCGCATCGCCGCGGCGCTCGACGTGCGGGTGGTGAACGACCGGCTGGCCCGCATCGCCCAGGCGCCCGACGTGGCGGCGCCGCTCTACGACCGGCTGCTGCGCGCGCGCGACCTGCTCTCGCGCTGGACCAAGGAGGACGACGCCCGCGCCGAGGCGATCTTCCGCGCGATCCTCGCCGCCGACGCCGGTTTCGCCCGCGCGCGGATCGGCGTCGCACAACTGCTGAACACCCGCCACATCGTCCACCCCGGCGCGCCGCGAGACCCGGCGACGGCGTGCGAGGCGCTGGCGCTCGCGCGCGGCGCCGTCGAGGCCGATCCGCTCGACGCCGACGCGCAGCTCTGCCTCGGCTGGTCGTCGGCGATGGCGGCGCGCGCCGGCGAGGCGATCGAGGCCTTCGCCGCCGCGGCCGATCTCAACCCGACGCATCCACGCACGCTGGCGTCGGCGGCCGCAGGGCTCGCGTTCAGCGGCGACCAGCCGGCGGCGGAGCGGCTGGCCGAGACCTCGCTCATGCTCGACGGCGGCGCGCCGCGGCTGCACTGGGCCTATCGCGCGAGCGTCTTCATGATGGGCGGACGGTGGAAGGACGCGCTCGACGCGGTGGGGCGCGGGCAGTCCACGACGCGGGTGATCTGCGGCTACGCGCCCATCGCGCTGGCGATGCTGGGCCGCCATGACGAGGCGCGCGCCGCGTGGCGGGCGTGCGTCGCAGAGATCGCCGACGCGTGGTCGGGCGACGCGACCCCGACCGAGCGGGACGTCGCGGCGTGGTTCCTCGCCGCGCCGCCGATCTGCGACGCCGCCGTCCACGCCCGCTTCCGGGCGGCCCTCGCCGAGGCGGGGGCGGACCTGCCCTGACCGCCGTTCAGGCCACGCTGCGCGCCGCGCGCCGGGCGAGCGCCCGGTCGAGGTCGGGCGAAGCGGCGAGCAGCGTCGCCGTATAGGGATGCCCGGGCGCGTCGAAGACGCGCGCCGTCGGGCCTTCCTCGACGATACGGCCGCCCTGCATCACCAGAACCCGGTCCGCCACGGCCCGCACCACGCCGAGGTCGTGGGCGATGAAGAGGTAGGACAGCCCGAGCCGCGCCGAGAGCCCGGCCAGCAGGTCGAGCACCTGCGCGCGCACCCGCACGTCGAGCGCCGACGTCGCCTCGTCGAGCACGATCAGGTCGGGGTCGATGATCAGCGCCCGCGCGATGGCGAGGCGCTGGCGTTGCCCGCCCGAGAACTCGTGCGGATACTTGTCGGCGTCGGCAGGCTTCAGCCCGACGGCGGCGAGGGCGGTCGCGATCTTCTCGCGCCGCGCCGCGCCCTTCGGCGGCTCGTCGAGCAGGTGGAACGGCTCGGCGATCAGGTCTCCCGCCTTCCAGCGGGGATCGAAGGAGCCGTAGGGGTCCTGGAACACCACCTGCACGCGGCGGCGCACCGCGCGCGTCGTGCGGCGTCCCTCGATCGGCGCGCCGCAGACGGCGATCCGTCCCGCCTGCGTCTCCTCCAGCCCGAGGATCGCGCGGGTCAGCGTGGACTTGCCGCAGCCCGACTCGCCGACCAGCGCCACGGTCTCGCCGCGGCGCACCTCGAACGACACGCCGTCGACGGCGCGGAACAGCGGGCGCGGCCCGAACGGCCGCGCGCGCGGCAGGGCGTAGTCCCGCACGACGTCCCGCACCGACAGCACCGCCTCTCCGCCGGCCGGCGGCGCGGCGCGCAGCGGCGCGTGGCGCGCGGCGGCGGCCAGGGCGCGGGTGTAGCCGTGGCTCGGCGCGCGCAGCACCCGTTCGGCCGGCCCCGCCTCCACCACCCGGCCTTCGCGCATCACCACCACGCGGTCGGCCATGTCGGCGACCACGCCGAGGTCGTGGGTGATCAGCATCAGCCCCATGCCGTCCTCGGCCGCGAGCCGCTTCAGCAGCCGCAGGATCTGCGCCTGCGTCGTGACGTCGAGCGCCGTGGTCGGCTCGTCGGCGATCAGCAGCTTCGGGCGCAGCGCGATGGCCATGGCGATCACCACGCGCTGGCGCTGCCCGCCGGAAAGCTCGTGCGGGTAGCGCGACAGCGGAAAGCGCTCGGGCGGCAGGCCGACGCGGGCCAGCGTCTCGGCCGCGATACGCTCCGCCGTCCGCGTGCCGGCGCGGCCGTGGATCAGCACCGTCTCGGCGACCTGCGCGCCGATGGGTCGCACGGGGTTGAGCGCCGTCATCGGCTCCTGGAACACCATGCCGACGTCGGCCCCGCGCACCGCGCAAAGCGCCCGGTCGGAGAGCCCGTCGAGCCGCCGCCCGGCCAGCGCGACCGCCCCCGCCGTCCGCGCCCCCTCCGGCGCCAGCCCCATGATCGCGAGCGCGGTCAGCGACTTGCCCGAACCCGACTCGCCGATCAGCCCGAAGGTCTCGCCTTCGGCCATGGCGAAGGAGACGCCGTCGAGCAGCCGCGCGGCCCCGATGTCGAGCGTCAGCCCCTCGACCGACAGCAGCGTCATCGCGCGCGCCGGAGCCGCGGGTCGAGCGCGTCGCGCAGGCCGTCGCCGAGCAGGTTGAGGCCGAGCACCGTCAGCACCACCGCGAAGCCCGGAAACAGCGCCATGTGCGGCGCCAGCGCGATCATCGTCTGGCTGTCGGCCAGCATCCGCCCCCACGACGGCGTCGGCGGCTGCGCGCCGAGCCCGACGTAGGAGAGCCCGGCCTCCGCCAGCACGCCGAGCGAGAACTGGATGGTCGCCTGCACGATCAGCAGGTTGGCGAGGTTCGGCAGGATGTGCTCGACGGAGATCCGCGCGCGCCCCTTGCCGGCGACCGCCGCGGCCAGCGCGAACTCCCGCGTCCAGAGGCCGAGCGCCGCCCCGCGGGTCAGCCGCGCGAAGACGGGGATGTTGAAGATGCCGATGGCGAGGATCGCGTTCAGCGCGCCCGGGCCGAGGAGCGCCGTGATCAGGATGGCGATCACGAGGGCGGGAAACGCGAACACGAGGTCGTTCGTCCGCATCACCGCCTCGTCGAGCAGCCCGCCTCGCGTCGCCGCCGCCGCCAGCCCCAGCGGCGCGCCGAGCCCGACGCCGATGCCGACCGCCACCACCGCCACCGCGATCGAGACCCGCCCGCCCACCATCACCATCGAGAGGATGTCGCGCCCGAGATGATCGGTGCCGAAGGGGTGGGCGAGGGAGGGCGCCTGCATCCGCGCGGCGATCGCGATCGCCTCGGCGTCGTGGGGCGTCCAGACCAGCGAGAGCGCCGACAGTCCGATGAAAACCCCGCTGAGGACGGCGCCGAGGATCAGCCCCGGCTTCATCGGCGCCGGAGCCGCGGGTCGACCCAGGCGTAGGCGAGGTCGACGAGGAAGGTGACGAGGATCACGCCGAACACCAGCACCATCACCACGCCCTCGACCACGATCAGGTCGCGCTGGATCACCGCCTGGAACACCAGTCGCCCGAGTCCTGGCAGATAGAACACGTTCTCGATGATGATGGCGCCCGCGATCAGGAAGGAGAACTGCAGCCCGAGGATGGTGAGCACCGGGATCATGGCGTTCCTCAGCGCGTGCCGCCGCAGCGCCGCGCCGCGGCCGAGCCCCTTGGCCCGCGCCGTGCGCACGTAATCCTCGCCGAGCGCGTCGAGCAACGCCGAGCGCATCACCCGCGCGAGGATCGAGGCCTGCGGCGCGGCGAGCGCCAGCGCCGGCAGCGTGAGGGCGTGCAGCCCGGCGAGCAGCCCCGCCTCCCACCCCGGAAAGCCGCCGGCGGGAAACCACCGGAGCGTCACCGCGAAGCCGAGGGCGAGCAGCATGGCGAACCAGAAGTTCGGGACGGCGACGCCGAGTTGCGTGACGCCCATCACCGCGGCGTCGCCGGCCCGCCCGCGCCGGGCGGCGGCGTAGATCCCGGCCGGAAAGGCGAGCGCCGTGGAGAGGGCGAGCGCGTAGAGCGCGAGCGGCAGCGACACGGCGAGGCGCTCGGCGATCAGCGGGCCGACGGGCGTGCGGTAGGTGTAGCTGACGCCGAAGTCGCCGCGGAGCATGCCGGCGACCCAGGTCGCCCAGCGCTGCGCCGGCGGCAGGTCGAGCCCGAGCTCCGCGCGCAGCCGCGCCACCGCCTCGGGCGTGGCGTTCAGCCCGAGCATGAAGGCGGCCGGGTCGCCGGGGGCGACTTCGACCACGAGAAACACCACGACGCTCGCCGCCGCCAGCGTCGCCGCGAGGACGAGCAGGCGGATCAGCGCGTGGCGCAGCACCGGGCCGTCCTGCGCGGGATCAGCTGGACCAGTCGGCGATCTCGTCGCAGAGCGCCATGTCCTTGAACCACAGGATGTCGGAGCGCCAGGCCGCGTCGTCCTGGTGGCCGCTCGCCTCGAAACGCGCGCGCCAGATGTCGGTCACGCCGTCGATGTCGGCGCCGACGCCGCCCTGCGCCCGCTCGGCGGCCGCGGCGAATCCGTTGGCGCGCTGGGCGAGGCTGGTGGCGAGGGCGGGGTCGCCGCCGTGGCCGGCGATCCATTCGGCGGTGGCCGCGGCTTGGCCCGCGCAGCGCACCAGCGCGATGTGGGTCGGCGCGCCCTGGCGCATGACGTGGGCGAGCGGCACGATGTCGGCCGCGGCGGGCGCCGCGATCAGGGCGAGGAGAAAGGCTGCTTTCATCGCCAGGATACTCCTGTCAGGTCGTTGGCGGGGTGTGGCGCGTTCTCCCAGAGGCCCGAGAGGCGCGCGTTGGCGACGCCGGTGCGCGGGAGCTGGAACAGGAAGGCGTTGACGAAGTCGTCGGCGAGGATGCGCTGCGCCTCCTGCAGCAGCCGGGTCTGCGCGTCGGGGTCGGACTCCGCGTCGAGCGCCGCGATCACGGCGTCGAAGGCGGGGTTTCGGTAGCCGAAGTAGTAGTCGGGGCGGGCGTAGATGCCGATGTCCATCGGCTCGGTGTGGGCGATGATGGTCAGGTCGAAGTCGTGGCCGCGGAACACCTCCTCCAGCCACTGCGCCCATTCCAGATTGGCGATCGTCGTCTCGATCCCGACGGCGCGGAGCTGCGCCGCGACGATCTCGCCCCCGCGGCGGGCGTAGGCCGGCGGCGGCAGCTTGAGCGACAGCCTCAGCCCCTCCGCGCCCGCCTCGGCGAGCAGCGCCTTCGCCTGCTCGGGGTCGTGGGCCGACTGCGCGGTCAGGTCGAGATAGGCCGGGTGATGGGGCGCGAAATGGGTGCCGATCGGCACGCCGAAGCCGAACATCGCGCCGTCGATGATCGCCTGCCGGTCGATGGCGTGGGCGATGGCGCGGCGCACGCGGACGTCGGCCAGCGCCTCGCGGCGGTGGTTCATGGCGAGGATGGTCTGGCCTTCGGTGGAGCCGAGCACCACGTCGAACCGCGGGTCCGCCTCGATCTGCGCCAGAAGCTCGGGCGCGGGGAAGCCGGGGAAGACGTCGACGTCCTCGGTCATCACGGCGGCGAAGGCGGCGTTGGGATCGGCGATGAACCTGAACGTCGCGCGCTCCAGCGCCGCCGGCTCCCCCCAGTAGTCCGGATTGCGTTCGAGCACGATGCGGTCGCCGCGCGCCCAGGACGCGAAGCGGAACGGGCCGGTGCCGACCGGCTCGGTGGCGTTGGTCTCGGCCGTGTCGGGGTGGACGATCACCGCGTCGCCCCAGGCGAGGTTGAACAGCAGCATGCCGACGGGCCGCGAGAGGGTGACGCGCACCGTCGCGGGGTCGAGCGCCTCGACGCGTTCGATGGCGGCGTAGAGCGCCTGCTGGGTGTTCGGGCCTTCGGGATCCCGGGCGCGGTCGAGCGAGAACACCACCGCGTCGGCGTCGAAGGGGGCGCCGTCGTGGAAGGTCGCGCCTTCGACGAGGTGGAAGGTGTAGGTCAGGCCGTCGTCCGAGATGGTCCATGAGCGCGCGAGGCCGGGGACGATCGAGCCGTCCGGCGCGAAGCGCGTGAGACCCTCGAACACGTTGGCGTAGGTCACTTCGTCGATGGCCGCGGCGGCGCCCGCGGTCGGGTCGAGGATCGGCGGCTCGAGCTGCATGCCGACGGTGACGCCGGTCTGGGCATGGGCGGCGCCGGCGAGCGTGAAGGCCAGCGCGGCGAGCAGGCGTCTCATGGTTTTCCCCCCGATTCGGTCTTGCCGCCGATCAGTCGCCGAGCAGGTCGTCCAGCGCCAGCGCCATCACCGCCGCGCTCTCCGCCATGTCGTCGAGGTCGATATATTCGTCCGGCTGGTGGGCGAGGTCCAGCACGCCCGGCCCGTAGGCGACGCAGTCTCTCAGTTTTCCGATGCGGTCGATGTGCTTCTGGTCGTAAGTGCCGGGCGAGACGACGAAAGTCGGCGCGCGGCCCAGCACGCGCTCCACGGCCCGAGAGACGGCCTGCGTCACGGGCGCGTCCTCCGGCGTCAGCGAGGGCTGGACTTCGAACAGGTCGCGGACGGCGTAGCGGAAACCGGGCCGGCCGGCCGCCACGCGGTCGAGCAGGGCGCGCATCTCGTCCTTCACCGCCTCCAGCCGCTCCTCGGCGATGAATCGCCTGTCGATCACCATCCGGCAGCGATGCGGCACATTCGGGGCGGGCAGGCCGCTGTAGCCGGCCTCCTGCTCCGGTTCGCCGCCGTGGATCGCGTTGACGTTCAGCGTCGGGCGGCGGGCGCCGTCGGGCACGACAGGCGCCGCCGTCAGGCGTTCGGCCAGCGCCGGCCACAGGCTGCGCTCCATCTCCGCCAGCACTGCGCCCATGTGCCGCACCGCGCAATCGCCGAGGAACGGCATCGAGCCGTGGGCGATGCGCCCTTCCGTCTCGATCTCGGCCCACCAGACGCCGCGATGGCCGAGGCAGACGCGATCCTTGTTCAGCGGCTCGGGGATGATGACGTGCTGCACCCGCGCCGGCGAGAAGAAGCCGCGCTCGGCGAGCCAGGCGACGCCGCCGTAGCCGCCGGACTCCTCGTCCGCCGTGGCGGAGATCTCGACGGCGCCGGGAAAGTCCGGGCGGACCGCGACGAAGGCTTCGGCCGCGACGACGGCCGCGGCGAGGCCGCCTTTCATGTCGCAGGCCCCGCGCCCGTAGAGCCGCCCGTCGCGGACGACGCCGGCGAAGGGATCCACGGTCCAGCCGCGCCCCACCTCCACCACGTCGATGTGCCCGTTGAAGTGGACGCATGGGCCGGGGCGGCGTCCCTCCCGGCGGGCGACGAGGTTCCAGCGGGGCCAGCGGTCGCTGTCGCCCGGCGCGCCCTGGGCCCGCATCAGCCGCGTCTCGAAGCCCGAGGCGGCGAGGCGGGCGGCGAGGTGTTCGCAGGCGTCGCGGTAGAACTGGCCGGGCGGGTTCAGCGTGGGGATGCGGATCATCTCGGCGGCGAGCGCCGTCATGTCGTCGCGCCGCTCGGCGACGGCGGCGCAGAGCGCCTCCTGCCTGTCCATGGCCCTCGCTCCTCCCGGGGCGCAGAGCGTCGCGCGCGCGCAGCGCCGGCGCAAGGCGCCTCAGGCGCGGTGGTAGGGCCCGCCCGAAAGGATCGACGCGGCGCGGTAGAGCTGTTCGGCGAGCATCGCGCGGGCCAGCATGTGAGGCCAGACCATGGGGCCGAACGACAGCGCCCAGTCGGCCCGCGCGCGCAGCGCCGCGCCGTGACCGTCCGCGCCGCCGATGGCGAAGGCGACCGAGCGCGCCCCGCCGTCGCGCATCCGCGCGAGGCGTTCGGCGAAGGCGGGGCTGGTCAGGGCGTCGCCGCGCTCGTCGAGGGCGACCAGCGGCCCGTCGGGCGCGGCGGCGAGCAAGAGGTCGGCTTCCGCGTCGGCGCCGCGTCGGCGCTTGTCCTCGACTTCGACCAGCGTCGCCGGCCCGAGCCCGAGCTGGCGTCCCGTCGCCTCGAACCGCGCGAGCCAGTCCCGCGTGAGGGCGGCTTCGGGTCCGGTCTTCATCCTCCCGACCGCAAGGATCATCACCTTCATGCCGCAGACCGCACGCGTCCGCGGAGCCGCTCGGCGCACGCAGCCTGCGCGTCGGCCGGCGCGCGGTCGGGCTGCGCCCGACGCGCTCCGGCGCGCGGCGCGCCGGCGGCGACAGCGCGGCGCCTGGTGACAGCCGATGACCCGCACACCGTCCCTGTCCTCCGGCCCAGACCGCTGAAGCCCCGCCGCGGCGCAAGGCTGACGGGCGCCGACTGTAGACCGCCTGAGCGCGCGCCTTGAAGGCCCGGCGGCGGCGACTTCATCCATTCGGGCGAATCGCCGCTCAGGGAACCATCGTTCCGTCGTTTCGTTGTTCTGGTGTCAGCAATCAATGGAGGAGAAGACGATGTTGGGTTGGGCTGTCACGTTTTTGCTGATCGCGTTGATCGCCGGCATACTGGGTTTCGGCGGCATCGCGACGGCCTCGGCGGGCTTCGCGCAGATACTGTTCTTCATCTTCGTGATTCTGTTCGTCATCGCCATGGTGTCCAACGCCGTTCGCGGACGCGCCCCGCGCCCGTGACGCTCTCTCGAAGGGGCGAGAAGTAACGGAACGGTTCACGAGGCTCGACGCCGGCCGCAGATGCGGCCGGCGTTTTCTTTCTCGTTCGGCGGCGGCCCACGACCCGACCCTGCGCGGAGCACGATCAGAGGAGCAGTCTCACCGCGACCATCAGGAAAAGCGCCGTCACCGTTCCGGCGGCGCCGAGCAGCCACCCGTCGCGCGCCGTGATGGCGACCCCGACAGCGGCGAGCAGGAGGGCGGGCGGGATGGTTCCCCCGGGCGTGAGGGACAACGGCACGAGAGAGAGCGCGAGGATGACGACGAGCGCGCCCCAGACCAGCGTAAGGCGGCCCCGCATCAGCCATTCGGCGCGACGCGCCACGAAACCGTCGAGGGCCCTCGCCGACGGGCGGAGATAGTCGATGATCGACGTCGCTTTCGCGCCATCGACCTCAAGGCGCCGAAGACAGCGCGGCGTCCGCACCGGCCGTCCGGCCGACGTCGCGTACTGCGCGCCGACGAGAGCCATCGCGATCCCGAGCGGCGGCGTCGTGGCCGGCATCGGCGTCAGCGCCACCGTCGCGCCGGCGAGGAGGGCGATCACCGGCCCGTAGCCGCGCGCGCCGAAGCTCTCGATCACGTCGCCGAGGCGGATCGAGCGCCCCGACTGCGCCAGATCCGCGGCGCGGTCGAGCACGGCCTGGCTCGATCCAGGGTCGGCGCAGTCCTTGGGCGGCATGGCGCGGCTCCCTTCGTCTCGTCAGCCCCGCGGCGGCTCGTGCGAGCCCGTCAGTCGAGGTCGCGCTGGACTTCGGTGGCGGTGTCCGAGATCGCCCGACCGCCGCTTTCGATGTCTTCTCCCGCGCCGCGCACCGTGTTGCAGGCGCCGACGCCGAGCGCGATGAAGAGCGCCGTCAAGGCGACGGTCAAACGTGTCATGGGGGTCTCTCCTCTGTCATTGATCGAAACGGAAACGCGCTGCGGCCGCGAAGGGTTCCGACTGTGGCGCCGCGAGCGTGATCGCCGCCCTCTGGCGCCCGAGCGCAGCGGACCGTAGAGTCGGACCGCGCGCACCTTTTGGCGCCGCGGGTTTGGAGAACGGTCGCCGTGCCAGACGCCGACGAGCGCGATCACGGCGCGCGGGACGCGTTGCTCGCGCCTTGCGCCGCGATCCTCGACCAGATGCCGATCGGCGTCGCCATCGCGCGCGCGCCCGACGGCGCCCTGATCTTCCAGAACCGACAGGCCGACGCGGTGCTCGGCCACGGCCGGCGCGCGGCCGACAGCATCGACGGATACGCGGCCTACGGCGCGATCGACGAGACCGGCGCGCGGATCGCGCCCGAGCGCCATCCGCTCGCGCGCGCGCTGCTGACGGGCGAGGACGTCCGCGGCGAGCACCTGCTTTACCGTCGGCCCGCCGGCGACGTCCGTGATCTCGAGGTGAGCGCCACGCTGGTCCGCAGCGCGGATTCGACGCCGATCTACGCCGTCACCACCTTCGCCGACGTGACGGAACGCCTCGCCGCGGACCGGGCCCGCGCGGAGAGCGAGGCGCGGCTCGCCCGCGTCCTCGAGGCGACGAGCGACAGCGTCTTCGTGGTCGATCACGACTGGCGCATCGTGTTCCTGAACGAGCGCGCCCGCGCGCAGATCGCGCGGGGCGCCGACCTGCTCGGCGCCGAGTTGTGGCGCGTCTTCCCCGAGGCGGTCGGAACGGCGTTCTGGGACGGCTACCAGGAGGCGATGGCGACGCGCCGAAGCGTGCGGGTCGAGGAGTTCTTCGAGCCTCTCGGCATGACGTTCGAGGCCCACGCCCACCCGTTCGACGACGGCATCGCCGTATTCTTCCGCGACGTCACGCGGCAGCGCGAGATCGAGGCGGCGCGCGACGCGCTGGCGCGGGAGATGGCGCACCGCGTCGGCAATCTGTTCACGCTGATCAACAGCATGGTGGGCATGACCGCGCGCAGCGCCGGGTCGCCCGCCGACATGGCCGAAGCGCTTTCGGGCCGCATCCTGGCGTTGGCGGCCGCGCACCAGCTCGTGCGGCCGGGCGACGGCGCCGAAGCGGCGACCGCTGGGCCGACGACGCTGGCGGCGCTCGCCGGCGCGGTGCTGGCGCCGTACGAAGCCACCGCCGCCGCCATCGCGATCGACGCGCCGGAGCTGACGCTCGGCCCCGACGCGGCCACGGCCGTGGCGCTCATCCTGCACGAACTGGCGACGAACGCGGCGAAGTACGGCGCGATCGCCGACGAGGCGGGGAGGCTCGACATTCGCGCCCGCGCCGAGGCGGGCGTCCTGACGCTCGAGTGGCGCGAAACCGTCTCGCAGCCGATCAGCGCGCCGCAGGACGTCGGCTTCGGCTCGACGCTCGTGCGCGCGACGGCGCGCGGGAGGCTCGGCGGCGAGATCGACATGCACTGGCGTCCTGACGGCATGACGGCGCGTCTGACCGCAGACGCTGCGCGCTGCGCGCGCTGACCTCGGGGGCATCGGCGGCGTCACGGCGTGCGCTTCGACCGCCAAATCCGGGATCGTCCTTCACAGGGAGCGCCCGCCGCGACGACGAGGCGCCCATGAGACGGCGAACGCGCCGGAGGCTTCTCCAGCCCCGGCGCGTTCCATGGCGCGCGATCGCCGTCGCAGGACGCGCCGATCGCGCGCAGGGCGGCGTCAGCCCTCGTGTTCGGGCATTTCCCCGAGCTCTTCGGCGGTCATCGCGACCTGCACCCGCACGTCGTCGTCGCTCCAGCCGATCCGGGCGTCCTCGATCGGCAGGCTGACGGTGTGCGCGCCGATCCCGAGGAAACCGCCGACGTCCACGATCACGCCCTGCACCGCGTCGTCGTCGCCGAGGACGACGTCGTCGATCGAGCCGACGTGGTCTCCGGCCGCGTCGTAGACGTCCGCCCCGAGCAGCCGGTCGGCGGTGCGGTCGGCCCCCTCGAGCATGGCGTGCTCCGCGCCGAACACCGCGCGGCCCGCGCCTTCGCCGGCCGCAGCGTGATCACCCGCGCCGGCAGGCCGGACGTCACGGCCGGTGCGGAGCATCGCCTCCTCCCACTCGGGCAGCGCCTCCAGCTCGTCGGCCGACATCGCGATCAGGACCGAGAAGTCGCCGATGTCCTCGGCCTCGGGGTCTTCGCTCACGAAGTGCAGGTCCTCGATGTCGACCATCACCGT
>RECW01000119.1 GCA_007693835.1 Paracoccaceae bacterium
GACGAGGCGCGCAGGCCGCGCCGGCGGGGCGGGCGCAGCGGCGCGCGCCTCCTGCATGACGGGGGGCAGGGCCGGGCGCGGCGGCGGGGCCGGCGCAGGGCTGCGCGCGAGCGCGACCTCCTCGATCGGCGGTGAAGGCGGCGACGGCGCCGTGGGTGTCGCGGCGTCCAGGCTGGCGACGACCGGCGGCGCCGGCGCGCGCAAGATCGGTCGCGCTTCGTCGAACGCCGCGACGCGTGGGACCGGAGCGCCCAGATGGCGCGGCGATGCGACGAGACCGGCCAGCACGGGCGCCGCCGCGAGCGTCGGCGCGGGTGGTCCGGCGTCGGGCGGCGTCTCGGCCGGCGCTGCGCCGGGCGCGGCCTGCGCGGCGGCCCGCCGGGGTGCGTCCTCCGTGGTCGACGGCGGCGTCGGCGGCGCGGGCTCTTCTCTTGCCGGACCCGGTTGAGGGAAGATCGACGGCGCGAGGGTCGCCTCCACGCGCGCCAGTTCGGCCGGCTCCTCCCTCGGAGAAGCGTCGCGCAGGACGAAGGCGGAGACGCCGGCCGCGGCCGTCAGCGCCGCGGCCGCGGCAACCGCCGCGAGACCCGCCCGGCGGACTGCGCCGACGGCCGCGGCCGTCGGGCGCCCAGCTGAAGACGGCGCGGCTTGCCGCGCGCGGCGGACGGCTGGCGAAACCAGCGGCGACCTCTTCGAAAACCGCGGCCCGTCCGGGAATTCGGCCGTCGGGCGCGCCGTCACGCCGAGAGGCGAGAACCCCCACCGCCGCGCATGGCTTTCCGCCTCCGCCACCGTATCGCGCCACGTGGCGGCGACGGCTGTCGCCCCGTCGCCGAAGGTGCGGCCCGTGTCCCAGACAAGCTCGGCGGGGTCCACCTCCGCGCCAAGCCGCAGCGCGAGCGCCGCCTTCGCCGCCCGGCGGTCGCCTCCGCGCACGCGCACGCGCAGTATCTGCGACTCGGGCAGCCAGAGCATGACCGGCGCCTCGACCCCGCCGGCGGCCGAACGCAGCCGCGCCAGCCCGGCCTCAAGGCCCTCGCCCGTCGTCGCCGCCCCATCGACGCGGCGCCATACGCCGCCGGCCCCGCGCGCCATGAGCGCGATCTCGTCGACGTCGAGCGCCAGCGCGAATTCGCCTTGATTGCCCAGAATCCCGCCTCCTGCGCCTCGGCGTTATCTTAACGACGCCACAGCCGGGGCGCAAAGCCGCCTTGCGCGCGCCGCGCCTTTGCGTCAACCGCGGCGCGGGGAGGACCTTTCCATGAGCAAGCTCGCCGTCGCCGCCGTCATCGCGGCGGTCTTCGTCGCCGGACCGGTCAGCGGCGAAACCGCTACGCGCACCCTATCCGTGACCGGCGAGGGCGAGGCGCGCGCCACGCCCGACCGCGCCTCCGCCGACCTCGCGGTCGTCGCGCGGAGCGACAGCGCCGCAACGGCGCTCGGCGAGGCCGCCGCCGCGGCGACGGCGGTGATCGCCGCGCTCGAAGCGGCGGGAATCGAGGCGCGCGACATCCGCACCGTCGACATCGCGGTGTCGGCGCTCCAGCGCTACGACGAGTCCGCGCGTCGCGCGGTTCCCGACGGATACCAGGCGCGCCACGCCTTCAGCGTCATCGTGCGCGACGTCGCCCGGCTCGGCGCAATCATCGACGCCGCCGTCGCCGCGGGCGTCACCGAGACCGGCGGCGTCAGCTTCGCGTTGGCCGATCCCGCCGCCGCGCAGGACGAGGCGCGCCGCGCCGCCGTCGCCGACGCCGCCCGCGCCGCCGCCGTCCTCGCCGAGGCCGCGGGCGTCAGCCTCGGCGCGCCCGTCTCGATCAGCCTGATCGGCGACGTCGCGCCGAGACCGCAGATGATGCGGATGGCGCCGATCGAGGCCGACACCCCCGTCGCCCCCGGCGAGCGCGCCATCCGGGCGACGGTCTCGG
Organism: Paracoccaceae bacterium; assembly: GCA_007693835.1. Classification (GTDB taxonomy): domain Bacteria; phylum Pseudomonadota; class Alphaproteobacteria; order Rhodobacterales; family Rhodobacteraceae; genus Rubrimonas. The sequence continues at coordinate 1,929 of RECW01000119.1, forward strand.
TGACCTACGCCATCGAGTGACGACGCCTCAGGCGGCCGCCGACCCCCGGCCCGCCTTCTCCAGCGCCTGATCGAGATCGGCGATCAGGTCGTCGGCGTCCTCGATGCCGATCGAGAGCCGCACCACCTCGGGGCCCGCGCCCGCCGCGGTCTGCTGTTCGGGCGTCAGCTGGCGGTGCGTGGTCGAGGCCGAGTGGATGATGAGCGACCGGCTGTCGCCGAGGTTGGCGAGGTGGCTGAACAATTCGACGGAATCGACCAGCTTCACGCAGGCGTCGTAACCGCCCTTCACGCCGAAGGTGAAGATCGAGGAGGCGCCCTTCGGGCAATACTGCTCCATTCGCGCCCGATAGGGCGAGGACGGCAGACCCGCGTAGCTGACGTATTCGACCGCCGGGTGGTTTTCGAGGAACGTCGCCACTTTCAGCGCGTTGGCGCAGTGCTTGTCCATGCGCAGCGACAGCGTCTCGATGCCGAGCAGCGTCTGGAAGGCGTTCATCGGCGCCTGGCACATGCCGATGTCGCGCAGGGTGACGGCGATGCCGAAGAAGGTGAAGGCGAGATTGCCGAAGGTCTCGTGGAACTTGAGGCCATGGTAGCCGGGGTTCGGCTCTGACAGCGCCGGGAACTTGCCGGAGGCCGACCAGTCGAAGGTTCCCTTGTCGACCACCATGCCGCCCATCGAGGTGGCGTTGCCGCAGAGATACTTGGTGGTCGAGTGCACCACGAGGTCCGCCCCATGCTCGAACGGGCGGCAGAGGTATGGGGTGGCGGAGGTGTTGTCGACGATCAGCGGCAGGCCGGCGGCCTTCGCGACCAACGAGACCGCCTCGATGTCGGTGATGTAGCCGCCGGGATTGGCGATCGACTCGCAGAACACCGCCTTGGTGCGGTCGTCGACGGCGGCCTTGACCGCGTCGAGATCCTCGAAGTCGACGAAGCGCACCGACCAGCCGAAGTGCTTGAACGCGTGGCCGAACTGGTTGATCGACCCGCCGTAGAGGCGCGTCGAGGCGACGAAGTTGTCGCCCGGCCCCATCAGCGGGAACAGCGCCATCACCTGCGCCGCGTGGCCGCTCGCGCAGGCCACCGCCCCGACGCCGCCCTCCAGCGTCGCGACCCGCTCCTGCAGCACGGCGACGGTGGGGTTGAGCAGACGCGAATAGATGAAGCCGAGCTCCTGCAGGTTGAACAGCGCCGCGGCGTGATCGGCGTCGCGGAACACGTAGGCCGTGTTCTGGTAGATCGGCGTCTGGCGCGCGCCGGTCGCCGGGTCGGGCCGGGCGCCGGCGTGGATCTGGAGGGTGTCGAACCCGTAGGTGCGGTCGGCCATGAGACGTCTCCCCTGTCGGCGCCGCTTGCGCCCGCTGGCGGGCGGCGGCGTGCGCCTGTGTCGCGCCGGCGACGCCGGAACGCAACACGGGAAACGCGGATCGCCCGATCAGTAGGCGCCGCGGCTCGACAGCAGACTGAGCGGCGTCATGGCGAGGATCCGCAAATCAAGCAGAAGAGACCAGTTCTCAATGTAATACAGATCATGCTCGAAGCGCTGCTTCAACTTCTCCGGGTCGTCGACCTCGCCGCGCCAACCGTTCACCTGCGCCCAACCGGTGATTCCCGGCGCGACCTTGTGACGACCGGAATACCCTTCGACGATTTCGGCGAACATCTCGTGCCGGCTGGACCTCGCGTCGACGGCGTGCGGTCGCGGCCCGACCAGAGACAACTCGCCGGCGAGCACGTTGAACAGCTGCGGCAACTCGTCGATCGACGCGCGCCGGATGAAGCGGCCGACCCGCGTCACGCGCGGGTCGGCCCGAGTAACGATCGTCCGCCCCATCGGGTCGGCGCACTCGTGGCGCAGAGAGCGGAACTTCCACACCCGCACGGGCTGATGGTTGAAGCCGTGTCGGTTCTGGCGAAAGAATACGGGCCCGGGCGTCTCAAGGCGGATGGCGAGCGCCGTCAGAAGCATCACCGGCGACAGGGCCGTCAATGCGAGCGACGCCACGACGAGGTCCAGAACCCGCTTCGCCGCCTGCCGCGCCCCGGCGATCGGCTGGCGCAGGACGGAGATGAACGGCCCGGCGGCCGAGCTCGTCTGCGCCCTCGGAAAGCTGTAATCGGCGCTGTAGGCGGAAAGCCGGACGTCGACCGGCAGCACCCAGAGTTGGCGAAGCAGGTTCAGGATGCGCTCTTCAGCCGACAACGGCAGCGTCACGATCAGCATGTCGATGCGCGCGATCCGCGCGAAGGCGACGAGTTCCGCCACCGTGCCGAGCTTCCGCCGGCCCGCGACGATGGGCGGGGAGCGGTCGTCGCCGCGGTCGTCGAAGACGCCGACGATCCGGATGTCGTTGTCGGGATTGGCCGCCAGCCCGCGGATCAGCTTCTCGGCGTTGCCGCCCCCGCCGACCACCACGGCGCGTCGCTCGGTGACGCCCGCGTCCAGAAACCATTGCGCCACAGGGGCGGCGACGCAGCGAAGCGCCACGCCCGCCGCGCCGAGGAGCCCTGCGGCGAGCCACGCGATCGCCGCGCTGTCGCTTCCCCAGACGCCGCCTGCGACGGCGAAGGCCAGAACGAGCGCCGCCGAGACGGCGAGCCGCAGCAACGATTCGCCAGGACGGCGCAGCGCCTGAAGCCGGTAGGCCTTCGAGGCGTGGAGAGCGCCGACGAGGACCATCGCTCCCCCCCCCGCCAGAAGCGCGGCGCGTCCGGCGTCGAATCCGGCGGAAGGCGTCGCGCCGAACGCCGCGAACCACAGGGCGAGGCCGAAGCACGCCGCGTCGAGCGCCATGAACCCGGCCGTGACGACGCCGGGCCGGATCGACGCCTGACGCAGATGCTCCGCCGCTTCCGACGCCGCTTCGTTCAGCGTGTTCGGCGGTTGCGGCGGCGGCGCGCCGGCCGCGCGCACCCGCGCCAGTTCGACATGCTCCCAACGCTCGACCGACATCGCCGCACACCCTCATCACACGCGGCGCATCGTGGGCTCGACGGTCTTGCGAAAGACTGAAAGGCGCGCAAACGAAAAGCGCGCCGGGTTCGAGGCCCGGCGCGCTCGTGTCTTCACCTCGTCGAGGCCGTCAGACGACCTGCAGGTTCGCCGCAGACTGGCGGCCGTCACGACCGGTTTCCAGGTCGTAGGACACGGCCTGACCGTCGTTCAGCGTGCGCAGGCCGGCGCGCTCGACGGCGGAGATGTGCACGAACACATCCTTGCCGCCGTCCTTCGGCGCGATGAACCCGAAACCCTTCGTGGCGTTGAACCACTTCACATTGCCCTGGGCCATGTGATCGCTCCTCTCAGCAACCGCCCGCGGGATGCGGCGGCTTCGGCGCAGTCGGTAGAGTATCGAAGACTGCGGCCTCAGGCGGAGCAGTAGTTCAATAGCTTAGCAACCTCGCGCCTTTCTAGTATGCGCTTCTGGCGCGAAATGCAACGATTCCGTGCACGGCGAAGCCCTGATGGGAGAAGCGTGCGACAGCATGAGAGGGCCATCACGCACCCGGCGCAGCCGCCCGCGCCACGACCGGAAAACGGACGCGCGCCGGGCGCGCGTCCGCATCATCCGCGCCTTTCCGTTCAGGCCGCGCGCTTGCGACGACCGGCGGCGATCAGCCCGCCGACGCCCGTCAGCATCAGCCATACGCCTGCCGGCAGCGGGATCGGCGCGACGTCGACGCGCACCACCATGTCGCGGAAGTCGCGATCCGGGGCCGGCGTGCCGCCGCTGTCGTCGAACAGCAGAAAAAACGCCGTGTCGCTGATCCTGCTGAAGCCGAGGGCGACACCCGGATCGCTGCTGGTGGCGCCGCCGGCATTGCTGATGAATCTGTTTTGCGTCCTGTTACGGAAGAAAAAGGGTATTAATCCCCCTTCGACTGCAACCGTTCCGGAAGCTCCAATCGGCGTCGCCGTGACATTTTCACTCGAAAAGTTTGACGTGGAAAACAGAAGGTCTTGGAAGCTGGGAGCCTTGAAGCGGTTATTGAACGCCGCGAAACTTCCAATGTAGGTGAATGTGGCGAAGGCGGGTCCGGAAACCGACAAGCCGTTCGTATTGTTTTTGGTGTTGCTGTCGAAGAACTCGATCGTGAGCGCGCCAAGATCGCGCAGCGGATTTCCAGCCGGCGTCGGCTCCGGCGCATCGGGGTCGCCGAAGTCGCGAGTGACGGTGACTGCGTCGCCGATCACAGAGAGCGTCGCCGCTATGCTCGCGTGCGGAATGACCGCCGTCGCAACCACTAGAGAGGCGGCCAGAAGTGAACGTTTCTTGGTGATCCTATTACCTAAACTCAAAGATGCAAATCGTTGCAAACAAACTTTCGTCGGCATATCGATTCAGCAAATCGCCAAATTCCACTAAATTAATTGCGTTTCTGCGTATTGACCATCGCTCCGTTTCTACCTGAAATTGATTTTTGCAACCCAGACATGTGCTGAGACGCGGAGGGCGCTCGCCAGACCGACTTCTGGAGCGCGAGCGGCGTCGATGCGTGTCGCCAGAGCGTTGAGCGACATGTTCTCAGCCGCCGCCATCGCCCGCAGCGTGTCCCAGAACGGCGGCTCCAGCGTGACGGAGGTGCGATGGCCCGAGAGCGTCAGAGACCGCTTCACGGGCCGCATGGCGTCAGGCGTCATCGGGTTCGCCGGGGGGGTCCCTCCGCGCGCCATCGAGCGTGCGCGTTCGCAGCGCGGTCTCCGCCTCGCGCGCCTTCCTGAGGTCGCCGCTCTCGCCATGCTTCGCGGCATTGAGATCGGCCGCGCGCCTTGCGGCGTCTCGCGCGCGGCGCTTGCGCGCCAGTCTGAGATTGATCACCGAACCAGTCATCGCCATCGCACTCCGAAGTTTCGCGCACGCCCGCGCCATCCTTACCCGCCGCCCGCGGCGATCCGCATCGCCTTGACTCTTGCTGCGAACGCCTGGGCAGTGAGCGACCCGTGCGGCGCAAGTCTTCATCTCCTCTGACTTCGGTGCGTCCTTCACTCTCCTCGGAATCGCTTCCGGAGATCAGGTGACGGCTTTCGACCTCGGCTCCATCGGCTACATGGGCATCGTGAACGCCGTGAAGATCGTGGGGCTCGACAACTTCGGCGGTTCGCCGGGCTTCGACCTCGCGTACGTCCAGGGTCTGGAAGGCAGCGTGGTGATACCGCTCCCGGGCGCGCTGCCGCTTCTGGCCACGGCGCTCGCCGGCTTCGCGGTCGCCGGGCGCCGTCGCCGCAGCACCGGCTGACCCACGCGACGCGACGGCGCGGCGGGCGATCCGCGCGCCGTCGCCCCTAGGCGGGGCGAATCATCTTCTCCGGCCGCACGACCCTGTCGAACGTCTCGGCGTCGACGAAGCCGAGCCGAATGGCCTCCTCCTTCAGCGTCGTGCCGTTCTTGTGCGCCGTCTTGGCGACAGTGGTGGCCTTGTCGTAGCCGATCTCCGGCGCAAGCGCCGTCACCAGCATCAGACTTTCGTGCAGCAGCTTGGCGATGCGCTTTTCGTCCGCCTCGATCCCGGCCACGCAGTTGTCGGTGAAGGCCGACGCCGCGTCGCCGAGCAACTGCATCGACTGCAGCACGTTGTAGAGCATCATCGGCTTGTAGACGTTGAGCTCGAAGTGCCCCTGGCTGCCGGCGAACCCCACCGCCGCGTCGTTGCCGAAGACGTGGGCGCAGACCTGCGTCAGCGCCTCGCACTGGGTAGGGTTCACCTTGCCCGGCATGATCGAGGAGCCGGGCTCGTTCTCGGGCAGGATCAGTTCGCCGAGACCGCAGCGCGGCCCTGACCCGAGCAGGCGGATGTCGTTCGCGATCTTGAACAGCCCCGCCGCCGCGGCGCGCACCGCGCCCGACAGCGCCACGATGGCGTCGTGGGCCGCCAGCGCCTCGAACTTGTTCGGCGCGGTCTCGAACGGATGGCCGGTGATCGTCGCGATCTCCTCGGCCACCGCCTCGGCGAAGCCGGGTTTGGCGTTCAATCCGGTGCCGACGGCGGTGCCGCCCTGGGCGAGAAAGAACACGTCGTCGAGCGCCTGGTCGACCCGCACGATCGCCTGGCGCACCTGGTGGGCGTAGCCCGAGAACTCCTGCCCGAGCGTCAGCGGCGTCGCGTCCTGGGTGTGGGTGCGGCCGATCTTGATGATCCCGTCGAAAGCCGCCTCCTTGACTTCCAGCGCCGTCAGCAGCTTGCGCAGACCCGGGATCAGCACTTCGGTCGCGGTCATCACGGCGGCGATGTGCATCGCCGTCGGGAAGGTGTCGTTCGAGGACTGCGAGCGGTTCACGTGGTCGTTGGGGTGAACCGGCTTTTTCGATCCCATCTCGCCGCCGAGCATCTCGATCGCGCGGTTCGAGATCACCTCGTTGGCGTTCATGTTCGACTGGGTGCCGGAGCCGGTCTGCCAGACGACGAGCGGGAAATGGTCGTCGAGCGCGCCGGAGATCACTTCGTCGGCCGCCGCGGCGATGGCGTCGCCGAGTTCCTGATCGAGGTTCTTGAGGCGCATGTTGGCGCAGGCCGCGGCCTTCTTGATCACGCCGAGGGCCCGCACCACCGCGACCGGCTGCCTCTCCCAGCCGATCGGGAAGTTCTGGAGAGAGCGCTGGGTCTGCGCGCCCCAGTAACGGTCGGCCGGCACCTCGATGGGGCCGAAGCTGTCTGTCTCGGTGCGCGTCTTGCTCATGAACGTCCTCCGGTGTCGGGCGCGCGCAGCATAAGGCCGCCCGCCGGTCGGGCAATGCGGCGGAAGGGGTGGGATTCGAACCCACGGACCCTCTCGGGTCGGCGGTTTTCAAGACCGCTGCAATCGACCACTCTGCCACCCTTCCCTGTCGCGTGGGCGTCGGACGGCGCTTTGGCGTCCCCGACCGCGCGACGGGCCGTATGGGTCGGGCGATACCGGCCGCGGGCGACGCGCGCAAGCGCCCCGCCGTCACTCACCGTCGTCGCCGGAGACGCCTTCCATGCCGGCGTCGTCCTCGACCGCCGGCACGGCGTAATCGCCGCGCAGCCAGCGCGCGAGGTCGACGTCGGCGCAGCGGCGCGAGCAGAAGGGGCGCAAGGCCGCGTCGGGCGGCTTGCCGCAGATCGGGCAGCCGCGCGGCTCAGCCACGCGCGGCCCCCGCCGTCGGCCAGCGCTCGCGCTTGCGCTGGATTTCGACATGGCCGAGCGGCGTCCACCCGGCGATGGACGTCTCCACGGGGTCGTCGGCGAAAGCGCGCTTCAGCCCCGCGTCGATTCCCTGCCGCGCACCCTTGCGCACCGGCGCGAAGTCCACGACCACGACGCCGCCAAACCCCCGCAGCCGCAAGGCGCGGGGCAGCGCCGCGCAGGCGGCGAGGTTGACGCGTTGCGCCGCGCCCTTCGAGAAGTCGTCGCCGGTGTTCACGTCGACGGCCACGAGGGCGGTCGTCGCCTCCACGCTCATCCAGCCGCCGCCGGGCAGGTCGACGCGCGGGCGGGTCGCGGCGGCGAGGGCGTCCCAGACGCCCAGCCGCTCGAAGGCGTCCGGTTCGTCGTCGACCGTCTCCCACGGCGGGTCGCGCCAGTCGCGCAGGCCCCGCGTGGCCGCGTCGGGCGCCGTGCGCACGAGACCCGTCGCTCCACCCGCCGAGACCGCCGCCCAGTCGGCGCGGAGCGCCGCGATCTCGTCCAGAACGGCGGCGTCGTCGGCGTCCGCCGCGGCGGTGCGCAGCACGAGGCCGAGGTCGGGCGGCGCGCCGGCGAGGGCTTCGGCGCCGAGCGCGGCCAGCCGCTCCCGCGCCGCGTGCCCGCGGACGCTGCGCGAGACGTTGGCGCCGGGCGCGCCCGGCGTCAGCAGCGCGAAGGCGCCCTTGAGGATGACCCGATCCGTCAGCGGCGCCGCCTTGCCGGCGTCGGCCCAGCGCGAGACCTGCACCAGCCGCATCTCTCCCGGCCGCGCGTCCGGCGCGCGCAGCCAGCCGGCAGCGCCGTGCTCCAGCGTCAGGAACGCCGCGCCGATGGCGGGCGCCACCCTGTCGACGCGCGCGCGGTAGAGCGCCTCCGGCCGCGGCGTCGGGTCGTCGGCCGGCGGATCGGCGAGAACGTCCTCCACCACGCCGTCGACGACAAGCGCGGCGAGCCCCGAGTCGAGCGCGACCACCCTGCCCTTCATGCCGGCGCTCCCGACAGGTTCACGGGAAAGCCCGCGCCGGCGAGCAGCGCGAGCGTCTCGACAAGCGGCAGGCCCACCACGTTCGTGTAACTCCCGTTGATCGCCGGCGCGAAGGCGGCGGCGAGGCCCTGGATCGCATAGCCGCCCGCCTTGCCGCGCCACTCTCCGCTCGCGAGATAGGCCGCCGTCTCCGCCGTCGAGAGCCGCTTGAAGCGCACCACCGTCTCGACGCGCCGGCTCCGGGCGGTGTCTCCCACTCTCAGCGCCACTCCTGTCGTCACGCGATGGCGCCGGCCGGAGAGCAACCCGAGGAAGCGCGCCGCCTCCTCGGCGTCCGCCGGCTTGCCGAGGATGCGCCGGCCGACCGAGACGACCGTGTCCGCCGCCAGCACGAAGGCGCCGGGCCGCGCCGCGGCGGCCGCCTTGGTTTCGGCGAGGCGGAGCGCGAGGGCCCGCGCGGTCTCGCCCGGCAGCGGCGTCTCGTCGATGTCGGCGGGAGCGACGGCGTCGGGCGTCACGCCGACCTGCGCGAGCAGCGCGAGGCGGCGGGGCGAGGCGGAGGCGAGCACCAGCGGCGGGCGCGCGGCCTCGGCCTCACTTGAAGCGATAGGTGATCCGCCCCTTGGTGAGGTCATAGGGCGTCATCTCGACCTGAACCTTGTCGCCCGCCAGAACGCGGATGCGGTTCTTGCGCATCTTGCCGGCGGTGTGGGCGATGATCTCGTGGCCGTTCTCGAGCTGCACGCGGAACGTGGCGTTGGGCAGCAGCTCGACCACGGTCCCCGGGAACTCGAGGGTTTCTTCCTTGGCCATCAAAATCCTGCGATGTCGCGCGCGCGGATGCGCCGCTTCTTCGCGCGTGGCTTTGGCGCCGGAAGCGGGAAATTGCAAGGCGTGGTGGACGCGCGCGCGCCGGCGCCCCACTCTCGGCGGCCTTTGGGGGGAGACGCCTTTGGCCTGGGACCGCATCCACTTCGCCGCGAGCGACGCAGCCGACGCGCAGGCCGCCAGGCGCGACCTCGTGCGCCGCTACGGCCAGACGCCGCCCGCGGACGCCGACGTGATCGTCGCCCTCGGCGGCGACGGGTTCATGCTGCACACGCTGCACGACACGATCCACCTGAAGACGCCCGTCTACGGCATGAACCGGGGCACGGTCGGCTTCCTGATGAACGACTACGCCGAGGACGGGCTGCGCGAACGGCTGGAGGCCGCCGAGCACTACGTCATCCACCCGCTCAAGATGCGGGCGACCACCGTGCACGGCCTCACCACCGAGTCGCTGGCGATCAACGAGGTCTCGCTGCTGCGCGCCACCTACCAGGCCTCGCGGCTGCGCATCCTGGTCGACGGCAAGGAGCGGCTGCCGATGCTGATCTGCGACGGCATCATCGTGGCGACGCCGGCGGGGTCGACGGCCTACAACCTGTCGGCGCACGGGCCGATTCTGCCGATCGAGGCGGAGATGATGGCGCTGACCCCCGTCGCCGCCTTCCGCCCCCGCCGCTGGCGCGGCGCGCTGTTGCCGCGCTCGGCCCATGTGACGATCGAGGTGCTCGACCCGGCGAAGCGCCCGGTGCTGGCGGTGGCCGACAGCACCGAAGTGCGGCAGGTGGCGACGGTGGAGGTGGCGTTTCACAATGCCGTCGAAATCGAATTAATGTTTGACAATGGGCATGGGTTGAGCGAGCGTCTACTTCGAGAGCAATTTAGTTGAATCATTATAGCAGAAAACATCGTGGCGAATAGTATTGAAAAAACAGTTAAACTTTTTGCAATACTGATACCTCTGTTTGGTTTTGTTTTCTTATTGTCACTATTTATTGCAAATTATAATCGTCATTTCGTGATTTTTTTCGTAGATGATATGCCTGAAGCGTTATCTAGCAGTGGCTTAACTTCAACGAGCATCAAAAATAATCTCAAAGCGAAAATTACCGAGATTATAAATATAACGCGTCTTGAGGAACGTTTTTCTGATCAAATCGATGCTCGAATTTATGCGTTCGACCATACTCAAACAGATCTATCGTTCTCGCTAGCAGAAAGAGAGCCATTTTATAAATTGGCACTTGATGTTTTACACCATATATTTCCACGTAAACCTACTTATATCTATATCTCAGCCGAGTGTTTTACGAGTTGTAACAATATAAAGAATTTTTCTTTGCATATAGGCATTCAAAGTGATCGTGTATCTCGAATGGGGCAAATTAGATCACTCAACAATAAAAATGATTTTCAGTCTTTATTTGGAGAAATAGCTATCGACTTATTAGAAATAATTTCTCCATCTATCGCGGCTGAATATCTATTTTCTAGACGTTATGATCCGAAAGCTTTAGAAAGAGCGCATGATATTTCAACGACTCTGATTAGACCGTCCATTTTTGGATTTTCAAATTGCAAGCCATGTTTATTAGTTGCGGCCATTGCAGTAGAACGTAGTGATTTTGAGCTTGCAAAACTTATGCTTGACGACCTGAAGAAAAGTAGGGATCCGACAATTCGATCACGTGCATTTATAAATTACGCCAACTACATTCAAGCGAAAAAAGTAGCAGAGCTTCCCAAACCCTCGCACCCGAACCAATTTAGTGAAATAGCGTGCGAGGCAAAATTATTTTTTCGTCACGCTTTAAAAATTGGACGAGATAGGCACTTATCTTTTCTAAATATTGCGAAAATAAACGCGTTACATGATTGTTTTAAATTTGACGAATCTGTAAATGGAGAAAATAACAATTTTTCTCCTTTACAAATCAATGTAATGGATCGCACCAGAGAAGAGATACGTTTACAGCGTTCCGATCATTACCTTCGAAAAGCATTGATTATCAGACCCCATATTGCGGAAGCACACTTAGAATTGGGAATAAACCAATACAGACGCGGCAATTATTTAAGCGCAATTCCTTTTTACTATGCAGCAATCGGAATCAACCCACATCAACCTGTCTTCTACGGCAGATTAGGTTATGTTCAAAATCGGATCGCAAATACATTATCAATCGACAATTCACAAATAACCATCTATAGATCAAGAGCAAAAGAGAATTATAGAAAAAGACTATCAATGGTTGGTAATTCACACATTTTCTGGTTAGACTATGCCGTATCACAGTTACGTTTTTGTCAGATTGATGAAGCACTGGATTCGATCAAGAGGGCGCTTTCATTCCGCCTGGAATATGATCGAGCGTACTTCTATCTAGCGAAGATTTACGAAGGTCTGGGCGATATTCGTAAAGCTTGGCGCTACTACAATATGATGTATCAATATGAGCGGATACCCAGTTCACCAAACCAGACCGCAATAATCATCGAAAATCTGACAGGTAAAAAAGCTTTCTTAGAGCGCTTAGGCAAAAAACACGTGATTGAGCGAAATAGTATTTTTTATTATGAAGAAACTTCAGATTTTCTGAAACTTCAAGAGCGAATTGACGAACTCGCCCCATATCAAAGAAAGAGAACGAGGAATTTACCGATAAGCTGTGACTATGACGGCAAAGAGGTTACGTTTTTTATTTGAATTTTGCGCCCTGGTAGAATGTTTTTTGCAAACAGATATCACCATACGGACTTAATCACCGCAGCCGCTTGATCAAGCTCGACGTGTCCCACCGCGCGCCGCCCATGCGCTGC
>RECW01000081.1 GCA_007693835.1 Paracoccaceae bacterium
AGGACGTCACCCTCTCACGGTGAAAACAGGGGTTCGAGTCCCCTAGGGGATGCCAATTTCCCTCTTTTACGAACGGCAGCATGTGAGGCATGATCGTCGCCTTCACCCCTGCATTGCCGCGGTTCGCCTGCGCCGCTACAACCGGCGCGCTGCGGGAAGGACCAACTCATGCGGTATGTCAGCACGCGGGGCCGCGCGCCCGCTCTGTCCTTCGAGGAGGCGATGCTCGCCGGTCTCGCCCGCGACGGCGGCCTGTATGTGCCCGAAACCTGGCCGACGCTGACGGGAGCCGACATCGCAGGCTTCGCGGGAGAATCCTACGAGCAGGTCGCCTTCGCCGTGATGCGCCCGTTCATGGGCGGCTGTTTCGACGACGCGCACCTGACGGCGCTGATCGCGCGGGCCTACGCCGGGTTCGGTCATGTCGCGCGCGCGCCGCTCGCCCATATCGCGCCGAACGACTGGATACTTGAACTGCACCACGGGCCGACGCTGGCGTTCAAGGATTTCGCCATGCAGCTGATCGGCCCGATGATCGACGCCGTTCTGGCGCGGCGGGGCGCGCGGGCGACGGTCGTGGGCGCGACGTCGGGCGACACCGGCTCGGCGGCCATCGAGGCGTTCCGCGGGCTCGACCGGGTGGATGTGTTCATCCTCTACCCGCATGGCCGCGTCTCCGAGGTGCAGCGCCGCCAGATGACGACGCCGGCCGACGCCAACGTCCACGCCTTCGCGGTTGAGGGCGACTTCGACGCGTGTCAGGCGCTGGTGAAGGCGATGTTCAACGACTTCGCCTTCCGCGACGCCCTCGCGCTGACGGCGGTGAACTCGATCAACTGGGCGCGGGTGCTGGCGCAGGTGGTCTATTACTTCACCGCCGCCGTCGCGCTCGGCGCGCCGGCGCGGCCTGTCGCGTTCTCGGCGCCGACGGGCAATTTCGGCGACATCTTCGCCGGATACGTCGCCCGGAACATGGGGCTGCCGATCGCGAAGCTGATCGTCGCCACCAACGAGAACGATATCCTGCACCGCACCCTGACCACCGGGGCCCACATGAAGGCGGGCGTCACCCCGACCATCACGCCGTCGATGGACATCGAGGTGTCGTCGAACTTCGAACGGCTGCTGTTCGACCTCTACGACCGCGACGGCGGGGCGGTGTCGGAACTCATGGACGAGCTTGCGCGCGGCGGCTTCACCCTGGCGCAGGGCGCGCGCGCGCGGATGGCGGAGGGCTTCGCCTCGGGCCGCGCGAGCCAGGACGAAACCCGCGCCGCCATCGCGCGCGCCTACGCCGAAGCCGGGCAGGTCATCGACCCGCACACCGCCGTCGGCCTCGTCGCGGCCGCCGCGAACCGGGGCGATCCCTCCGTGCCGATGATCACGCTCGGCACCGCCCACGCCGCCAAGTTCCCCGACGCCGTCGAGGCGGCCTGCGGCGTGCGCCCCGCATTGCCCGCGCGCATGGCCGACCTCTTCGACCGGCCCGAGCGCTTCGAAGTGCTGCCGAACGACCTCGGCGCCGTCGAGGCGGCGATCCGCGAGAGGGCCCGCGCATGACGGTTCGCGTCGACAGGCTGGCGAACGGCATGCGCGTCGTGACCGAGCGGATGCCGGGCTACGGCTCGGCGTCGCTCGGCGTCTGGGTCGCGGCGGGGTGCCGGCACGAGACGCCGGAGCAGAACGGCGTGGCGCACTTCCTCGAACACATGGCGTTCAAGGGCACGGCGCGGCGCAGCGCCGCCGACATCGCCGTCGAGATCGAGAACGTCGGCGGTTATCTCAACGCCTACACCAGCCGCGAGACCACGGCCTATTACGCGCGGGTGCTGGAGGAAGACGTGCCGCTCGCGCTGGATCTCATCGCCGACATCCTGCGCGCGCCGGTGTTCTCGGCGGAGGAGATCGCCATCGAGCGCAGCGTGATCCTGCAGGAGATCGGGCAGGCCCTCGACACCCCCGACGACGTGATCTTCGACTGGCTTCAGGAAGTGGCCTACCCCGACCAGCCGATGGGCCGCCCCATCCTCGGCGATCCGGCGCGCGTCGAGGCCTTCGCAGAGGCCGACCTGCGCGCCTTCGTGGCCGGGCACTACGCGCCCGAGCGGCTGATCCTCTCGGCGGCAGGCGCGGTGGACCATGACGCGGTGCTGCGCCGCGCCGAAGACCTGTTCGGCGACATGGCGCCGGGGCATGCGCCGGCCGTGGCCCCGGCCCGGTTCGCGGGCGGAGAGCGGCGGCAGGTGAAGAAGCTCGAACAGGCGCACATCGCGCTCGCCTTCGAGGGGCCGGCCCAGACGGCGCCGGAGGCCTACGCCGCGCAGGTTTTCGCGACCGCGCTCGGCGGCGGCATGTCCTCGCGCCTGTTCCAGGAGGCGCGCGAGAAGCGGGGGCTCTGCTACACGATCTTCGCGCAGGCTTCGGCCTACTGCGACACCGGGTGCCTGACGATCTACGCCGGCACCGGCGCGAAGGAGGTGAAGGGTCTCGCCGACCTGATCGCCGACGAGATCCGCGCGGCGGCGTCGGGGCTGACCGACGCCGAGGTGGCGCGCGCCCGCGCGCAGTTGAAGGCGGGCATGGTGATGGGGCTCGAAAGCGCCTCGAACCGCGCCGAGCGGCTGGCCCGGAGCCTCGCGATCCACGGCCGCGTGATGACGGTCGAGGAGACGGTGGGGCTGATCGAGGCGGTGGATGTGGCCGCGGCGCGCGCCGTGGCCGAGCGGATCTGCGCGCGGCCCAAGCCTGCTCTGGCGCTTTACGGCCCGGTCGCGCGGGCGCCGGAGGCGGCGGCGGTCGCCGCGCGGCTTGCGGCCTGACGCGCCGGATGGGGTTCCTGCGCCGGCGGCCGGCAGGGCCGCGCCTCTCGACGCCGCGGCTGACGCTCAGACCGCCGGAAGTCGACGACTACGCCGCATGGGCGAGGCTCCGCAGCGACTCGGAGGCGTTCCTGCGCCCGTGGGAGCCGGCCTGGGCGCGCGACCACCTGACCGCGCGGGCCTTCCGCGAGCGCGTCTACTGGGCCGGGCGCGCCATCGGGGAAGGGCGCGCGTTTCCGCTGCTGCTCGTGCGGGAGGCGGACGGGGTCATCGTGGGCGGCGCGACGCTCGACAACATCCGCCGTGGCCCCGCGATGAGCGCGACCGTCGGCTACTGGGTCGGCGAAGCGCACGCGCGGCGCGGCTACATGACCGAGGCGCTGACGGCGCTGCGCGACCACGCCTTCCGAGACCTCGGCCTCAGTCGCCTCGAGGCGGCCTGCCTTCCTGAAAACGCGCCGTCGCGCGCGCTGCTTGAACGCGTCGGCTTCAAGTACGAAGGCGTGGCGCAGAGTTATCTCCAGATCGCCGGGCGCTGGCGCACCCATGTGCTCTATGCGGCGCTGCGCGAGGACCGGCGGGGCAGGGCGGACGCGACGCCCTGAGCGGCGTCAGTCGGCGAGCCGCTCGATCCGGTCGATGGCCGCATGAAGGGCTTCCGCTTCGGCCGGCGCCACGCCGCCTTCGGCGAGCGCCGCCTCGGCGTCGTGGAGACGGTCGGCGAGAATGAGGGCGGCCATCAGCATCAGCCGCGGCTCGTCGACCGCCGTGGCCTTCGCCGCGATAGCCCGCGCCTCGGCGTCTATCCGCCTGGCCAGTCCGGCGAGGTGCGCTTCCTGCCCGTCGTCGCAGGCGAGCCGATAGGGGCGGCCCGCGATGGTCACCGTGACGTCAGCCAAGCCGGCTTCCTCCGTGACTGTCTTCGTCGTCGCGCCACAGGCCGTCGCGAGCGCCGCCTTCTGCTGCGGCCCTCAGCTCCGCGATGGCGATGTCGAGCGCCTCGGCGGCCTCCAGCCTGAGCGCTTCATCGGTCTTTCGGGCGGCCTCCGCCTCCGCGAGCGCAGCGCCGAGGCGGTCGCGCTCTTGCTCCGCCGCCGCCAGCGCCGCGGCGAGGCGCGCGCGCTCGGTCTCGCAGGCGGTCAGCGCCGCCGCCGCCGTCGCCAGCCGCGCTTCGAGACGCGCTGCGAGGGCGAAGAGGCGGTCGGCCGCGCGTCCGATCTCGCCCATCGCCGTCTCCCCGAAGGATAAAGAGGCCGAATCGCATCGACCTGCGCCCATGCGGGGAGTATCGACGCGTCGCCGCGGCGTCTCAACCGCGCCGCATCCGTTCGAAAGGCCGTATCCCGTGACCGACGCCGCAGACATCGCCGCTCTCCGCCGGAAGCACCCCGAGCACTGGCGCATGGCCGCGGCGTTGCGGATGCTCGCCGTCGATGCGGTGGAGGCCGCGCAGTCGGGGCACCCCGGCATGCCCATGGGCATGGCCGACGTCGCGACGGTGCTGTTCGCGAAGCACCTGAAGTTCGACGCCGCCGATGCCGACTGGCCGGACCGCGACCGCTTCGTGCTGTCGGCCGGCCACGGCTCGATGCTGCTCTACGGGCTCCTGCATCTCACCGGCTACGCAGACATGCCGCTCGACGCCCTGCGGCGCTTCCGTCAGCTCGGGGCGCCGACCGCCGGCCACCCGGAGTACGGTCACGCCAAGGGGATCGAGACCACCACGGGCCCGCTTGGCCAGGGGCTGGCGACCGCCGTGGGTATGGCGATGGCGGAGCGCGCGATGGCCGCGCGATTCGGTCGGATCGTCGATCACCGCACCTACGTGATCGCCGGCGACGGCTGCCTGATGGAGGGCGTCAGCCAGGAGGCCATCGCGCTCGCCGGCCACTTGCGTCTCGACCGGCTGACGGTGCTCTGGGACGACAACGGCATCTCCATCGACGGGAAGGTGTCGCTCTCGGACAGCACCGACCAGCTGGCCCGCTTCGCCGCGAGCGGCTGGGAGACCATCGCCATCGACGGCCACGACCCGGTCGCCATCGACGAGGCCATCGCCGCCGCCAATCGGTCCCTGCGCCCGGTGCTGATCGCCTGCCGCACCCACATCGGCTTCGGCGCGCCGAAGAAGCAGGACACCGCCGCCGCCCACGGCTCGCCGCTCGGCGCCGCCGAGATCGCCGCGGTCCGCGAGGCTTACGGCTGGCCGCACGCGCCCTTCGAGATCCCCGACGACATCCGCGCCGCCTGGGCCGAGGTCGGCCGCCGCGGCGCGGGGCTGCGCGCGGAGTGGGACACGAAGCGCCTCGCGCTCTCCGACCGCAAGCGCGCCGAGTTCGACCGCGTGATCGCCGGCGAGCCGCCGGCGAAGCTGGCCTCCGCCGTGCGCGCGCTGAAGAAGCAGCTTTCCGCCGAAGCGCCCTCGATGGCGACGCGCAAAGCCTCGGAGACGGCGCTCGCCGCGATCAACCCGGTGATGCCCGAGACCATCGGCGGCTCGGCGGACCTGACCGGCTCGAACAACACGCGCACCGAAGGGCTGGGCGTCTTCACCGCCGACGACCGCGACGGCCGCTACGTCCATTACGGCATCCGCGAGCACGCGATGGCCGCGGCGATGAACGGCATGGCGGTCCACGGCGGCGTCGCGCCCTACGGCGGCACCTTCCTCGTCTTCGCCGACTACGCGCGCCCGGCGATCCGCCTCTCGGCGCTGATGGGGCTGCGGGTGGTCCATGTCCTGACGCATGACAGCATCGGGCTGGGCGAGGACGGGCCGACGCACCAGCCGGTCGAGCACCTCGCCATGCTGCGCGCGACGCCGAACCTTCTGGTCATGCGCCCGGCCGACGCGGTGGAGACCGCCGAGTGCTGGGAGATCGCGCTGTCGCAGAAGACCATGCCCTCGGCCCTGGCGCTGACGCGCCAGAACCTGCCGACGCTGAGGCGCGAGCACAAGGCCGCCAATCTTTCGGCTCAGGGCGCCTATGTGATGGCCGAGGCCGAGGGGCGGCGGCGCGTCGTGCTGATGGCGACGGGCTCCGAAGTCGAGATCGCCATGGCGGCCAAGGCGCTTCTGGAGGCGGACGGCGTCGGGACGCGCGTGGTCTCGATGCCGTGCTGGGAGCTGTTCGAGGCGCAGGACGAGAAGTACCGCCGCCGCGTGCTGCCGCGGGGCCCGGTGCGGGTCGGCGTCGAGGCGGCCGTCCGGCAGGGCTGGGACCGCTGGCTCTGCGGCGAGGGCGGCGACGCGCGCAAGGCCGCTTTCGTCGGCATGAGCGGCTTCGGCGCCTCGGCGCCGGCGAAGGCGCTCTACGCCCATTTCGGGATCACGGCGGAGGCCGTGGCTGCGGCGGCGCGCGCGCTGCTCTGACCGCGCGGCCTGCGGCCTGTCGCCCGGCCTCTCACGCCGCGCTTGCGAAGGCGCGGCCTACGGGCGCATATGGCCGCGTCGTCAGGGAGTTCCCGGAATGCTCGCGAAGATCTACCAGCCGACCCGCAGCGCCATGACCTCGGGGCAGGCGAACACGAAGACCTGGGTTCTGGAGTTCCTGCCGGCGTCGGCCAAGCGCATCGATCCGCTGATGGGCTGGACCGGCTCGGCCGACATGAACGGCCAGGTGCGGCTGCGCTTCGAGACGCGCGAGGCGGCGGTGGACTATGCGCGCCGCCATGGCATCCCCCATCAGGTGCTCGAGCCGAAGAAGCGCAAGCCGGTCGTCCGCGCGAAAGGCTACGGCGGCAACTTCGCCACGGAGCGCCGTCAGGCCTGGACGCACTGAGGATCGCGGGCGGCGCGGCGTTGCTGCGGCCGGGCCCGCGCGCTACACCCCGCGGCCTGTGATCAGCGCCGGGCGACACGGGCCCGGCTTTTCCCGGGAGAACCTCATGCGCCCCTCCGGCCGCGCGCCAGACGAACTGCGCACCATCACCATCGAGACCGGCGTCTCGCGCCACGCCGAGGGGTCGTGCCTGATCCGCTGCGGCCACACCCAAGTGCTCTGCACGGCGACGGTCGAGGACAAGGCGCCGCCGTTCCTGCGCAACACCGGTCTCGGCTGGGTGACGGCGGAATACGCCATGCTCCCGCGGGCGACCACGTCGCGGAACCGGCGCGAACGGCAGGGCGCCTCGGGGCGCACGCAGGAGATCCAGCGCCTTATCGGCCGCTCCCTGCGCGCCTGCCTCGACCGGCCGGCGCTCGGCGAGCGTCAGATCGTGGTCGACTGCGACGTGCTTCAGGCCGACGGCGGCACGCGCACCGCGGCGATCACCGGCGGCTGGGTGGCGCTGCGGCTGGCGGTCAACGCGCTGATGGCGGCGGGCGCCGTGAAGCACGACGCGCTGACCGGCCATGTGGCGGCGATCTCCTGCGGGGTGACGGCGGGGACGCCGGTGCTCGACCTCGACTACGCCGAGGACAGCACGGCGGGGACGGACGCGAATTTCGTGATGACCGACGCCGGCGCGCTGGTCGAGGTGCAGGGTTCGGCCGAAGGCGCCACCTTCACCCGCGCCGATCTCGATGCGATGCTCGGGCTCGCCGAGAAGGGCGTGGCCGCGCTGGTCGCCGCGCAGAAGGCGGCGCTGGCGTGATGCGGCGGCTTTCTGGCGGGCGGCTGGTGGTCGCGTCGCACAACGCCGGCAAGGTGCGCGAGATCGGCGACCTGCTCCGGCCCTACGGCGTCGAGACCGTCTCGGCGAAGGAGCTCGGCCTGCCCGAGCCCGCGGAGACCGAAGAAACCTTCGAGGGCAACGCGCGCATCAAGGCGCACGCGGCGGCGCGGGCTTCGGGGCTGCCGGCGCTGTCGGACGACAGCGGCATCGCCGTCGACGCGCTGGGCGGCGCGCCTGGCGTGCATACCGCAAACTGGGCGGAGACGCCGCAAGGGCGCGACTACGCCGCCGCCATGGGCGAGGTCTGGCGGCGACTCGAGATTGCGGCGGCGCCCGAGCCGCGGACGGCGCGGTTCGTCTGCTGCCTCTGCCTCGCCTGGCCCGACGGCGAGGACGCGGTTTTCCTCGGGACCGCCGAGGGGCGCGTCGTCTGGCCGCCGCGCGGGGGCAACGGTTTCGGCTTCGACCCGATGTTCGTTCCCGAAGGCGGCGCCGAGACCTTCGGCGAGATGGCGCCGGACGCGAAGCACGCCATCTCCCACCGCGCCGACGCCTTTCGCAAGCTGGTCGCCGCCTGTTTCGGAGACGCGCCCGGAGACGCGCCCGGAGACGCCCCATGACACGCCGCCTGATCGCCTCCGGTTCGCCGTTCGAGACCGAATTCGCCTACTCCCGCGCCGTGGTTCAGGGCGACTGGTGCTTCGTCGCCGGCACCATCGGCCGCGACCGCCTGACCGGCGACCTGCCCGAAAGCGCGGAGGCGCAGACGCGCAACGCGCTGGCGACCATCGCGTGGGCGCTGGGGGAGGCGGGGTTCACGCTCGCCGACGTCGTGCGCACCGTGATCTATCTGCCCGATCCTGCCGACCACCCGACCATCGCGGCGGCGCTGCGCGAGGCGTTCGGCGACGTGCGGCCCGCCAACACGACGATGTGCGCGCCGCTGCTTCGCCCCGAGTGGAAGGTCGAGATCGAGGTGACGGCGTTGCGCGGATGAGCGCGGACTGGCGGGCGGGCGGCTTCGGCGTCTACGTCCACTGGCCGTTCTGCCTGTCGAAGTGCCCTTACTGCGACTTCAACTCCCACGTCGCGAAGGGCGCGGTCGACCACCGCCGCTTCGCCGCGGCGCTCTGCGCCGAACTCGACGCCGCGGCGGCGCGCACCGGGCCGCGGACGGCGGACACGGTGTTCTTCGGCGGCGGCACGCCCTCGCTGATGGCGCCGGAGACCGTCGAGGCGGTGCTGGCGCGCATCGCGGCGCTTTGGGGGCTTGCGCCTAGCGCCGAGGTGACGCTGGAGGCGAATCCCACGTCCGTCGAGGCGGCGAAGCTGCGCGCCTTCGCGGCGGCGGGCGTCAACCGCATCTCGATGGGCGCGCAGGCGCTGAACGACGCCGATCTGGCGGCGCTCGGCCGCACGCACAGCGCCGCCGAGGCGCGCCGCGCCTTCGACGTGGCCCGCGACGCCTTCGCGCGCGTCTCGTTCGACCTGATCTACGCGCGGCCGGGTCAGACGGCGGAAGCGTGGGGGGCGGAGCTGCGCGCGGCGCTGGCGATGGCGGTCGACCACCTCTCGCTCTACCAATTGACCATCGAACCGGGCACGCGGTTCGCGGAGCTGCACGCCCGCGGCCGCCTGCGCCCGCCCGACGACGAGGCGGCGGCCGCGTTGTGGTTTCTGACGCAGGACGTCTGCGCCGCGGCCGGGATGCCGGCCTACGAGATATCGAATCATGCGCGTCCCGGCGCGGAGAGCCGCCACAACCTCGTCTACTGGCGCTACGGCGACTACGCGGGCGTCGGCCCCGGCGCGCACGGGCGGCTGACGGCGCCGGACGGTGCGCGCAGCGCCACCGTCGCCGTCGCCGACCCCGCCGCCTGGCTCGCGGCGGTGGAAGCGCGCGGCGACAGCGTGTCGGAGACGGCGGTCGCGCCGGCCGAGCAGGCCGCCGAGATGGTGATGATGGGCATGCGTCTGAAGGAAGGGATCGATCTCGCCCGCCATGCGCGTCTCGCCGGGGCGCCGCTGGAGGAGACCCGCATCGCCCCCCTCGCGGCGGAGGGGTTGGTGGAGCGGCGCGACGGCCGGCTGGCGACGACGGATCGGGGGCGACCCCTGCTCGACGCCATCCTGCGCGCCCTCCTGGCGTGACGGCGGCGGCGGAGCGACTTGCGCCGAAAATCTCTCCGTGAAATTGAGACGCCGCGCGGTCGTGCGCTAGATACCAGTCTGCGGGGACGCCCGCGAGCGGGAGAATGCCGATGCTCGGACAGGACAGCGCCACAGCAACGAGCGCGGATGTCGTCAAGGACGGCTCGGACGCCACGTTCATGGCCGACGTCATCGACGCGTCGCGCGAGGCGGCGGTCATCGTCGACTTCTGGGCGCCCTGGTGCGGGCCGTGCAAGCAGCTCGGGCCGGCGCTGGAGGCGGCGGTGAAGGCCGCCAAGGGCCGGGCGCGGCTCGTGAAGATCGACGTCGACAAGCACCAGATGGTCGCGGGGCAGTTGCGGGTGCAGTCGATCCCGGCGGTCTTCGCCTTCGTCGACGGCCAGCCGGTCGACGGGTTCATGGGCGCGCTCCCGCCTTCCGAGGTGAAGGCCTTCGTCGACCGGGTCGTCGCGATGGCGCCGGGCGGCGATCCGATCGCCGACGCGCTGGCGCAGGCCGAGGAGATGCTCGCCCAGGGCGCCGCAGCGGATGCGGCGCAGGTGTTCGCCGCCGTGCTCGGCGAGAAGCCGGACGATGCGCGGGCCATCGGCGGGCTCGCGCGGGCGCATCTCGCGGTCGGCGACCTCGCACAGGCGCGCGCCACGCTCGACGCCGCGCCGCCGCTCAAGCAGCACGAAGCCCCCATCGCCGCCGCCCGCGCCGCGCTCGAGATCGCCGAGGCGACGCAGGACGCCGGCGAGACCGCCGAGTTCCGCGCCCGGCTCGAGGCGGACCCGAACGACCATGCCGCGCGCTACGATCTGGCGCTGGCGCTGATCGGCGCCGGCGACACCGCCGCGGCCATCGACGAATTGCTGGAGCTGTTCCGGCGCGACCGCGAGTGGAACGAGGGCGCGGCGCGCGCCCAGCTCATCAAGCTCTTCGAGAGCCTTGGCCCCAAGGATCCGCTCGTCGCGAAGGGCCGCCGCCGTCTGTCCTCGATGATTTTCGCCTGAGGTTCCGTGCCCCGCCGTTTCACCCTCGCCGACATGCCGGACGCGATTCCGGTGTTCCCGCTCCCGGGCGCGCTGATGCTGCCGCGCGCGCGGCTGCCTCTGAACATCTTCGAGCCGCGTTACCTTGCGATGCTCGACGACGCGCTGAAGACCGAACACCGGCTGATCGGCATGATCCAGCCGCTGGAGAGCCGCGGCGACGGCCCGCCGGTGCTCCGCAAGATCGGCTGCGCCGGCCGCGTCACCTCCTTCAGCGAGACCGAGGACGGGCGCTACCTGATCGCGCTGAGCGGCATCTGCCGGTTCCGCGTGCGCACCGAGATCGAAGGCTTCACGCCCTACCGCCGCGTCGAGGCCGACTGGGCGCCGTTCGAACGCGACCTGACCGAGCGCGACCGCGACCCGGGCTTCAAGCGCGAGGCGTTCCTTTCGCTGCTGAAGCGCTACTTCGACGCCGCGCGCCTCTCCAGCGACTGGGAGAGCCTTGAGGAGGCCGAGCCGGAGATGCTGATCAACTCGCTGTCCATGCTCTGCCCGTTCGCCGTCGAGGAGAAGCAGGCGCTGCTGGAGGCGCCGCGCCTCGCGGAACGCCGCGAGACCTTGTGCGCGCTGATGGAGTTCTCCATCGCTTCGGGCGGCGAGGATTCGGGGTCGGTGCAATGACGGAGACCAGGGACACGCCGGTCCGCGAAACGCCGGGCGCGATGCCGGAGATCGACAGGCGCATGCTGGAAAGCCTGGTGTGTCCCGTCACCCACGGTCCGCTGACTTTCGACGCGCAGCGGCGGGAGCTTGTCTCGACCAAGGCCGGACTGGCCTTTCCGATCCGCGACGGCATCCCCATCATGCTCCCCGACGAGGCGCGGCGCATCGAGGACTGACACCCGCGCCGGCGACCGCAGCACACTGCGCAGGAGGCGGGCATGAAGGTTGACGGCGTTTCCTACAGGCCGATCTGGGAGGAGGGCGGGGCGGTCCGCATCATCGACCAGACCCGGCTGCCCTTCGCCTTCGAGACGACCACGCTGGGGTCGGAGGCCGACGCCGCCCACGCCATCCGCGAGATGCTGGTGCGCGGCGCGCCGCTCATCGGGGCGACGGCGGCCTACGGCATGGCCCTCGCCATGCGCGAGGACCCATCCGACGCCAACCTCGCCGCGGCATGGGAGCGGCTGCACGCCACCCGACCGACGGCGATCAACCTGCGCTGGGCGCTCGACGACGTCTCCGCCCGGCTGCGCCCGCTGCCGCCGGCTGATCGTGCCGAAGCCGCCTTCGCCCGCGCCCGCGCCATCGCCGACGAGGACGTGGCGATCAACCGCGCCATCGGCGAGCACGGGCTGACGCTGATCGAGGCCGTCGCCGCGCGGAAAGGGCGGGTGAACGTGCTCACCCACTGCAACGCCGGCTGGCTCGCCACCTGCGACTGGGGCACGGCGACGGCGCCGATCTACATGGCGCACGACAAGGGGATCGACGTCCACGTCTGGGTCGACGAGACGAGGCCGCGCAACCAGGGCGGCTTCCTCACGGCGTGGGAGCTCGGCCAGCACGGCGTGCCGCACACCGTCATCGTGGACAACGCCGGCGGCCACCTGATGCAGCACGGCGAGGTGGACCTCTGTTTCGTCGGCACCGACCGCACCACGCGGACGGGCGACGTCTGCAACAAGATCGGCACCTACCTGAAGGCGCTGGCCGCCCACGACAACGGCGTGCCGTTCTACGTCTGCCTGCCGTCGCCGACCATTGACTGGACCGTCGCCGACGGCGTGAAGGAGATCCCCATCGAGGCCCGCCGCCCCGAGGAGGTGACGGAGGTCCAGGGCCTCGGCCGCAACGGCGTCGAGACGTTCCGCGTCGTCTCGCCCGGCTCGCCCGGCTTCAACCCGGCCTTCGACGTCACGCCCGCGCGGCTCGTCAGCGGCCTCGTG
The DNA here is from genome assembly GCA_007693835.1 of Paracoccaceae bacterium. Classification (GTDB taxonomy): domain Bacteria; phylum Pseudomonadota; class Alphaproteobacteria; order Rhodobacterales; family Rhodobacteraceae; genus Rubrimonas. Next base: position 12,538 of record RECW01000081.1, read on the forward strand.
ACGGAGCGCGGCGTCGCGGCGGCGAGCGAGGCGGGGCTGCGGGCGCTGTTCCCCGAACGCGCCGCGGCGTGAAGGCGCAAGCGACAGGGCCGGCGCGCCGCGCTATACCCTGCCGCGGAGGAGAGCATGACCGAACACCCCCGCGACCTGAACGACCGCGCGCAACGCCACCCCGAGAAGGCGCACCGCGCCGATAATGCGAGCCCGAAGAAACCGGCGTGGATCCGCGTCAAGGCGCCGGTCTCCAAGGGCTACGCGCGGACGCGGGAAGTCGTGAAGGAGCATCGGCTCGCGACGGTCTGCGAGGAGGCCGGCTGCCCCAACGTCGGCGAGTGCTGGGCGCAGGGCCACGCCACCATGATGATCATGGGCGACGTCTGCACCCGCGGCTGCGCCTTCTGCAACGTCGCGACAGGCAGACCCGACGCGCTCGACCCGTTCGAGCCGGCGCGGGTCGCGGACGCGGTGGCGAAACTCGGGCTCGCCCATGTCGTGGTGACGTCGGTCGACCGGGACGACCTCGCCGACGGCGGGGCGGCCCACTTCGCGCAGACGATCCGCGCCATCCGCCGCAAGGCGCCCGACGCGACCATCGAAGTCCTGACGCCCGATTTCCTGAAATGCGCGCCCTCGGCGCTGGAGACGGTGATCGCCGCGCGGCCGGACGTGTTCAACCACAACCTCGAAACCGTGCCGGGCCTCTACCCGACGATCCGCCCCGGCGCGCGATACTTCCACTCGCTGCGGCTGCTCCAGCGCGCGAAGGAGATCGATCCGGGCGTCTTCACCAAGTCGGGCATGATGGTCGGCCTCGGCGAGACGCGCACCCAGGTGGGGCAGGCGATGGATGACCTGCGCTCGGCCGGCGTCGATTTTCTGACGATCGGCCAGTATCTGCAGCCGACGCCCAAACACGCGCCGGTCGACCGCTACGTGACGCCCGAGGAGTTCGAGGGCTATGCGCGCATGGCGTGGGCGAAGGGCTTCCTGATGGTCAGCGCCACGCCGCTGACGCGCTCAAGCTATCACGCCGGCGAAGACTTCGCCCGTCTCCGCGCCGCCCGCGCCGCCGCCGGGTGACGCAATCCGCTTGACGGCGCGGCG
>RECW01000125.1 GCA_007693835.1 Paracoccaceae bacterium
GCAAGATCCAGGAGCTCAACCAGCACTTCGGCAATTCCTGCCAGCTGGCCCAGGGGCTCGTGAACGACACCCTGACCGCGATGACGGGCCGGACCTATGGCGAGGCCTCGATCATCGCGACCGCCGAGGGCATCGGCGACATCTTCCAGTCCTGGACCGCCACCACCGGCCAGTCGCCCGTCGAGCAGGTGGCAGCCAGCGCCCCCGCCGCCATGGCCGAGCGCATCACCGGCAACCTCGTCTGGCGCGCGCTCAAGCGCTCCTCGGTCGCCTCGTGGTTCGTCACGGGCGGCGACGACCAGGTCCTCTCCGTCATGATGAACATCGCAGGCACCGTGATCGTCACCCACGACCCGGCCACCGACGAGATCACCGTCCAGATCATCGCCGCCAACCCCGACCTGATCGAGTCCTGGATCGAGGGCCTCGTCGTGCGCTACTACTCCTGCGCGGGCGAGCCCGAGAACGGCTGCCTCACGCCCGCGCTCGCGACCTCCACCTGGTCGGGCGAGGGGTTCGCGCGGGCGATCTTCGCGCGGCTGACCGAAACCGGGGGGCTGCTCGACGCGATCCGCGCGGGCGGCGATCCGAGCGAGGACCAGCGCCGGCTGATCGCCTCGCTGCCGGGCGCGACAGGCGCGATGTTCGTCCGGCTCGCCGCGGTCTCCGACCAGGCCGCCGTCACCTTCGCCCGCGAGGCGTCCTACCAGCTCGCCATCGAGCTGACGGCCGCACTCCTGCGCGAGCTCTACACCGCCGTCAGCCGCGCGACCGACGCCATCGACGACGCCTATTCCGCGCAGGTGAAGGAGCTCCTGCGCGCCTCCTCGGCCGCCAACGAGGCCGAGCTCGCGCGGCTCCAGCGCCGCCACGGCTCGGTCGGCGAGCTGCTCGCGCTCTACGGCGGCTATCTCGACGCGATCCAGCCCCAGGCCGACAGCATCGCCCGCGCCCGGCTCGAGTTCGTGCGGCACTGACGGGAGACGAGGCCGATGGAGTGGTACGTCTTCGGGGACCTGCGGTTTCTGGCCGACATCGTGAACGGCCTCGCGATGCTGACGGCCAATCTCGGCACCGGGACCGCCGACGACTTCACCGGCCTCATCCAGCTCGCCATGCTGATCGGCGTGCTGGTCATGCTCGCCCGCTCGGCGGTGGCGGGCGGCGGCATCCCCTTCGGCCAGTTCATGGCGGTGATCGTGGTCTACGGCGCCTTCATGGCCCCGAAGGCCACCGTCACCATGGAGAACATCTACACCGGCCAGACCCGCACCGTCGCGGGCGTGCCGCTCGGCATCGCCTTCACCGGCAACCTCTTCTCCCAGATCGGCCTGACGCTGACCGAGGCCTTCGAGACCGCCTTCGCCTATCCCGGCATCACCGACGACGGCTTCGCCTCGGCGCTCAGGACCTGGGAGGTGATCCGCCGGTCCGCGGGCAACCCCTCGAGCTACGCCGCCGTCAACACCGTGGGCGGCGGCGACTTCGCCCAGAGCTGGATCAACTACGTCTCGACCTGCACCATGTTCGGGCTCGACCTGCGCGCGCTCAACCCCGCGACCGTCGAGGCCGGGCCCTTCATCCACGAGGCGGTGCGCCACGAGACCCGCGCGCTCGGGGCGCTGGTGTTCGTGGGCGCGGGCGTCGACGGCAATCTCGACTGCGTCGCGGCCCATGACGCGCTGCTCCTCTACTCGCGGCGGCAGTTCATCCCGGCGCTGAAGGCGACCGTGCTTGCGAACCTCCTGCATGATCCCAACCGCAGCGCAGGCGCGCCCTCGGTCGCGACGGTCGACGCGCGGCTCGCGGCGATGTTCGACGTGTTCGCGACCGGCGCCGTAGACCCCGACGAGGCGCTGCTCTCGCTCTATGTCGGCCCCCTCTACGATCACGGCGCCATGCGCCGCCTCCAGCTCGACCGCAAGGAGGCCTATGCGGTGATGGTCGCGGACGCGATCCGCGCCCGCAACGCCCAGTGGACCGCCCAGGGCGACGTCTTCAACGCCTATGTGCTGCCGCTCGTGAGCTTCATCGAGGGCTTCTTCTACGCCATGGCGCCGCTGGTGCTGGTCGGCGCCATGATCGGCTTCGGAGGCTTCCGGCTCGTCTCGCGCTACGCCGTCATCGGGCTCTGGATCCAGTTCTGGGGGCCGACCATGGCGGTGGTGCAGCTCTTCACCTACCACATCCTCGCGGGCGACTTCGCCAATCTGGGCGGCACGGCGCTGACGCTCACCTCGCTCGGCGGGCAGTTCTCCGCCGACAACCTCGTCCAGAAATGGATCGCCGTCGCAGGGCTCTTCGCCTCCTCCGTCCCTGCCCTCTCGCTCCTGATCCTCACCGGCTCGGTCTACACCTTCACCGGCCTCGCCGCCCGCATCGGCGGCCCCGACACCATCTCCGAGCAGGTCGCAGCCCCGCCCCGGCTCGGCTACGCCGCCCACATGCAGCCGCTGCCGAGCTGGGAGGTCGATCCCCTGCGCGGCGAGATGCGCACCGGCGCCACAGCACTCCTGCCGCGCTTCCGCCTCGGGACCGAGGCCGCGGCGTCCGAGCAGAGCGCCGAGCGCTCGCTCGCGGGATCGCGCGCCTCGCTGGCCGAGACAATCGACCGGGCGCTGAGCCGCGGGACAGGCAGCGAGGCGCGGAGCTTCACGGGCTCGATGTGGCGCGACGGGACCACGGCGCAGGACAGCGCCGTCTACCAGACCGTGCTGTCGGACCGCTTCTCCGACGTCACCTCCGAGATGCG
>RECW01000010.1 GCA_007693835.1 Paracoccaceae bacterium
GCGCGAGGGAGAGGTCCTCGGGCGGCAGCCGCAGCAGGATGTCGTAGAGGAAACCCACGGCGGCGGCCGCGACTTCCTCGCGCACCGCGTGCGGCAGGACGCCGGTGTCGAACAGCCCCGCCGTGCGCGCCACCCTGCGGTCGAAGGCCCGCAGCTTCTCGTGATCGGGGGCGGCGCGATAGGCGACGAAGGCGGCCTCCACGCCCCGCGCTTCGTCAAGAAACGACCTCAGCGTCGCGCCGGGGCTTGTGACGTCGAGCGGCGCGAGGGGTCTGTCGGCGGCTGTTGCGGGCGCGACGAGGCACATGGCGGCCAAAAGCGGCAGGAGAAGGCTCGCAACGCCACGGAACGAAAAGAGATGCCGCCGCCGACGCACGCCCCGGCACGAGGCGCCGGTCGGCGACGCGCCGCCGCGCATCTCCAGTTTCCCGCCCTGTCTCGCGTGCGCGACCGGCTTCATGGTCGAACCGTGCTCTCGTGTCGGCATGATCAGTCCCCTGAAACGTCACGAGGCCCCGCGCCGGGGCGATACGGCGTCCAGTTCGCGAACGGCTCGCCAAAGGCGTATCGAGATTCTGCGCTTGGCTATGCATGAAGGCGTCGCACAACCAAGTGCTGGAGAAAACAGAAGCGATCAAGCCGACGGTCGCCGGGCTGTGCTCCAGTCATTGTTCTCCATGCAGCAGCCGGATACGAGTGCATCACCCAAGTTGTCCAATCATCGACTTCCCTCACGCAGAGGTCCGGGAGCGCCGCTGATCCCAACTGGACGCCCGCTCTGCCGCAGCGTGCGCGCTCGCCGCAAAGGTCGGCGCGTGGTGGATAAGTCGGCGGTGAGCGAAGGGCGCCGTCAGCCTGCGGTTGGTCGAGCGGATCGACGCCTGCTATGGCTTGGGTGCGAGGATGATCGTTGGCTTCGCCGCGTGCGGCGGGGGGAACGGCAGACGCCTCCCCGTCACGCCCCCGCGCCCGTCGGCGCGTCAGAGTGCTTTAGAACCAAGGAGTAGTCGATGCGAGCACGAGACTTTTTCAGCCGGTTCTGCGCGGCGGTCCTCGCCGCCGGTCTCATCGGGGCCGAGGCCGCCGAGGCGTGCACCCGCGCGGTCTATCTCGGGCCCGAGGGGCGCGTCCTCACCGGGCGGAGCATGGACTGGAAGCTGCCGATGGTCAGCAACCTCTGGGTGTTGCCGCGCGGCATGGCGCGGGACGGCGCGGCGGGCCCGCGCTCGGCCGAGTGGACGGCCCGCTACGGCAGCCTGATCGTCTCGGGCTACGACATCGCCACCGCCGACGGCATGAACGAGGCCGGACTGGTGGCCAACCTGCTGTGGGAGGTGGAGGCGACCTATCCGCAGGACGACGGCGTCACGCCGCGGGTCTCGCTTTCGGTGTTTGCGCAATACCTGCTCGACCGCTACGCGACTGTGGCCGAGGCGGTCGAGGATCTGCGCGCCGACCCGGTGCTTGTCGCGGGCGGCGAGGTGCCGGTCGGCCCGCCGGGCCGGGCGGCCACCGTGCACGTCTCGCTGTCGGACGCGACGGGCGACAGCGCGGTGATCGAGTTCGTCGACGGCGAGATGGTCGTCTGGCACGACCGCGCCTACCAGGTGATGACCAACGAGCCGACCTTCGACCGCCAGCTTGCGGTGCTGGAGTACTGGCGTGGCGTGAACCCGCGCGAGTTCCTGCCCGGCACGGTCCGCGCCTCCGACCGTTTCGTGCGCGCGCATTTCTACATCAACGCGGTGGTCCAGAGCGACGATCCCCGCATCGCCGCGGCGTCGGTGTTCAGCGTGATCCGGCAGACCTCGGTGCCGTGGGGCATTTCGGTCGCCGACGCGCCGAACCTCTCGACTACCCGCTGGCGCGTGGTGGCCGACCAGAAGGCCCGTCGCTACCATGTCGAGTCAGTTCTCTCGCCGAGCGTGTTCTGGGTCGACCTCGACGCGCTAGACTTCTCGGAGGACGCAGAGCCGATGAAGCTCGACCTCGGCGTCGACATGGAGCGGGTCCTGTCGGGCGAAGTGTCGGCGGCTTTCGCGGCGGCCGCGCCCTTCGCCTTCCAGCCAGCCGATTGACCGTGGCGCTGTCCAACCTCGCCGCGGCCCTCGCGGCGCCGCTGTGGACGCTCGCGGCGCCGCTCGTCACGCTCGGCTTCGTCGGGGCGGTGGCGCTAGCCGCGGCGGAGCCTTTGCCCGGGTTTCTGCTCCTTCCGGCTGTCGTTCTGCTTTTCGCCGCCGTGTTCTCCGCCGTACACCACGCGGAGACCATCGCTCACCGCCTCGGCGACCCCTACGGCTCGATCCTGCTGGCCGTGGCCGTGACGGTTATCGAAGTCGCGCTGATCGTTTCGGTGCTGCTCAAGGCTCCCCCGGGCGCGAGCGCCATCGCGCGCGATACGGTGTTCGCCGCCGTCATGATCGCGCTGAACGGGATCGTCGGGCTCTGTCTGCTGATCGGCGGGTTGCGGTTTCGCGAGCAGGCGTTTCAGGCTCGCGGCGCGACAGGCGCGCTCTCCGTGCTCGGCACCGTCGCCGTGCTGGCATTGGTGTTGCCCAATTTCACGCTGGCCGCGCCCGGCCCGGTTTACGCGCCGCCGCAGCTTCTGTTCGTCGCCGTGGTCTCGCTCGTCCTCTACGCGCTGTTCCTGTTCGTGCAGATGGTGCGCCATCGCGA
>RECW01000009.1 GCA_007693835.1 Paracoccaceae bacterium
GGACGCCGAGCGCCGGACGGCCCGCCACCACGGCGGGATCGCACCCCAGCGCGCGGCGTCCTTCCCCAGCGAGAGGACGCTTCCCGATGTTCGACCAGCCCAGCCCGCCGCCGCAAGACGACTGGAGCGCCGCCGTGCGCCCCGGCGACGTCATCCTGTTCGCCTTCCCGATCGCGTGCGCGACGCCCGGCGAGGCGCCGAAGACGCGCCCGTGCCTCGTGCTCGACGTCGCGGAGATCCGCGGCAGGCGGCACCTCACGCTCGCCTACGGCACCAGCGTCGACACCTCGGCCAATCGCGGCGAGGAGATCCACGTCGCCGCGCCGGACGAGATGCGCCCCGCCGGCGTGGACCGGCCGACGCGCTTCGTCGGCGCGCGGCGGATGGTCGTGCCCCCGGACCACGCGGGCTTCGCCACCGGCGGCGGCCAGCGCAGCCCGATCATCGGCCGGCTCGTCGGAGAGGCCCGCCAGCGCCTCGACGGCATTCGGACGCGCATCGCCGCGACCGCCGCCCAGGCGGCGCAGCGCCGGGCGGGCCGCGCCGTGATCGTGCAGCGCCGCCGTCTCGGTCGCCCTGGTCCGGGCGGGCGCGGCCATTCCCGGCCCGCGGGCGCCCCTTCCCGCCGTCGGTGAGGCCAGTCGGCAAAGCGAACGGCGGCGCCCCTTGCGGGGCGCCGCCGGCATGCGCGGCCGGAGATCCCGAGCACGCGACCGTCCCGCGGATGTCGTGTCCGGGAGGTGCGCGATGATCGAGAAACTGATCGACCTGATCGCGGAGCAAGTCGCGCGCGAACACCTCTCCAAGCGGAAGAAGTGAAAGGCGGGCGGCCATAGTCCCGACTGCCTGTCGCGCCACGCTAGGCGTCCGGCATTACCGCTTTACAAACAGCCCCAGCGCTATCCCCATGCAGGGAAACAGTCGCCCAGCCCCGCCACGCATCCGCCGAGGGATCATGTCGAACGTCGTCCGCTGCGTGATCTACGCCCGCTATTCGAGCGATTTGCAGAACCCCAACTCGGTGCGCGACCAGATCGGGAAATGCGAAACCTTCGCCGCAAGCCGCGGCTGGACGATCATCCAGCGCTACGACGACAGGGCGCTGTCGGGGTCGATCCGCCAGCGGCCCGGCTATCAGCAGATGCTGGCCGGCGTCGAGGCGGGCCTCGTCGACGTCATCCTCGCCGAGGCGCTCGACCGCTTCACGCGCGACCAGGCCGAATCGGCGCTGCTGTTGCAGCGGTGCAGCTTCCACGACGTCGAGATCCACACGCTGTCCGAGGGACACGTCAGCGAGATCCACGTCGGCATGGCCGGCACGATGAACGCCCTCTACCTGAAAGAGCTCGCCCGCAAGACGCGGCGCGGCCTCGAGGGCAAGGTTAAGGACGGCGGCTCGGGCGGCGGCAAGAGCTACGGCTACCGCGTGCCGATCGGCGCGCAGGGCCTGCCAGAGGTCGGGCGGCTGGAGATCGTGCCGCAGGAAGCCGCCGTCGTGCAGCGCATCTTCCGCGAATACGCCGCGGGCCGCTCGCCCCACGCGATCGCGTCGCGCCTGAACGAGGAGGGCGTGCCGTCGCCCTTCGGCCGCCACTGGAAGCAGAACACCATCAACGGCAACCGGCTGCGCGGGACCGGCATCCTCAACAACGAACTCTATGTAGGTGTGCGCGTCTGGAACCGGCTCGAATACCGCAAGAGCCCGGACACGCAGAAGCGCGTCTCGCGCCTGCGGCCCGAGGACCAGTGGCTGCGCGTGCCGGCGCCGGAGCTGCGGATCATCGACGACGCCCTCTGGGAGCAGGCGAAGGCGCGACAGGGCTCCGCGGGGCGCCGTCTCAAGGTGGCGACGGACCCGAACATGGCCTCCGCCGCCCAGGGTCTGCGGCGACGCCGCTATCTGCTGAGCGGCCTGGCGCGCTGCGGGAAATGCGGCGGGCGGATGACCGTCGCCGGCCCCGGCCGCTCGCGCGCGTTCTACTGCGCGAACGCGAAGGAGAAGGGGCCGGCGGTCTGCGCCGGAATGCCCGGCCTGCGGCTCGACCGGATCGAGCCCGCCGTGCTGGAGGGCATCTCGCGACAGCTGATGACGCCGGATGCGGTCGCGCAGTTCCGAAGGGCGTTCGCGGGCAAGCTCGCGTCGATGGAACGCGAACTCGCCGCCGACCGCGAGATCGTCGCGACGTCGCTGCGCGAGGTGAACCGGGAGATCAAGCGGCTCAAGACGCTGCTGATGGCGCTTGCGGACAACAGGCTCGACAGCCCCGAGCTGCTGACGTCCATGGTCGAGGCCGAGGCTCGGCGAAAGACGCTCGAGGCGCAGCGCGACGCGATCACGGGCGACCTTCCGTCGATTCCCGAGAACCTCGCGGAGATCTATCGCGCCAAGGTCGTCGAACTCGTGCGAACGCTCTCCGAGCCGGAGGTCGTCCATCGGGCGAGCGAGACGCTGGCGGAGATCATCACGCGCATCGAGGTCAGATGGGACCCGACAGCGCACGCCCACAGGCTGGAACTGTTCGGCGATCTTATTGGATTGCTTGGATTTTCAGATCCCGCGAACGGTGCGGCCTATGAGGGGCACCAATGTTCGCTAAAGTTGGTTGCGGGGGTAGGATTTGAACCTACGACCTTCAGGTTATGAGCCTGACG
>RECW01000008.1 GCA_007693835.1 Paracoccaceae bacterium
CGTAATCTGCGCCGAGCCGATCGAGGATGCTGTCGAGCGGCTCGCCGGAACGGCCCAGCGCGAAGGCCGAGTTGCGGGTGACGACGCGCAACCAGCGATGGCGCGCCAACGCGTTGATGAGGTCCTCGGTCAGTCCCTCGCCGATCACGGCGCCGCGCGCATCGTCGCCGGGCGTGGAGCAGGGCAACACGGCGACGCAGGGGCACGGGTCCTCGCCCCGGCCTGGTTCGCCCGCCGCCGCCGACTCGGCCGCCGGAGGCTCCAGATCGAGAGGGCTCCGGCGCAACCGGAAGCCGCGGCCGTGGACCGTCGCGATGTAGGCCTGCCGCGTTCCATCGTCGCCGAGCGCCTTGCGGGCCGAGCGGATCTGGCTGCTCAGCGCCGCATCCGAGACGAACCGCCCGGGCCACAGCGCGTCGAAGATCTCGTCGCGCGTCACGGTCCGGCCGCGCCTGCGCGCCAGCAGCGCCAGCAGATCGAAGGTGCGCGGCTCGAGCGCGACGCGCGCGCCGGCGCGGCGCAGTTCGTAGCGGTCGAAATCGAGCTCGAACGGCCCGAAGCGCAGAGCCCCTTCAGCCTCCCGGCGCGCGCTCTCCCCCTTGGCGGCGCCGACGCCGACCGTCTCCCGCTGGATGGTGACCGGCTGTCCGGCAGCCCGCAAAGCCATCGCCGCCTGCTCCCGCGGCGCGGCCCGTCGCGGACGCGCGCCGCATTGATGGGTGAAGGCGGAGGATAACCGATCCGGGCCGGCCGCTCAACGCAGGCGGCGGACATCGCACGCGGGGCCCGCTCAGTCGCCGGGGTTGCGCGCGCCGATCACCCAGGACGAGCTGTCGATCACGATGCCGTCGGCGTCGCGCGCCTGGGAGTCGATGGCCTCCGCCAGCGCCGCCTCGATCTCGGGCCGCTTCGCCTCCGCAAGCTCGCCGGCTTCGCGGAACACCTCGCCGGCCGGACCGATGGCGAGCTGGAAGCCTATGGCGTCCGCGACGTCGTCGCCCACGCGCACCAGCGCGTCGACGCGCTCGAAGGCGATGTCGGCGAAGCCTGCGGCATCCATCATCCGCCGCACGGCCGCATCGTCCGACATCGAGAATGGGCCGGGCCCGCAGGATCGCGCATCCGCCCCCGGCGCCGGCAGGTGGCGCAGCACGATCTCCTTGGCCATCGACAGCCACGGATTGTCGGCAGGGTCGCGCCAGACGATCTGCACCATCCGACCGCCGGGCCGGAGCGCGCGGCGCATTTTGCGCAAGCCCGCCACGGGATTGGCGAAGAACATCGTGCCGAAGCGCGAGAACACGAAGTCGAACGCCCCCTCGGGCAGCGCTGTCTCGGCGTCGCCGCGCAGGAACGTCACATTCGTCAGGCCGGTTTCGGCGAGATCGGCCTCGGCCCCGGCAAGGAAGGCGTCGCAGCAGTCGACGCCCACCACCTCGCCCTCCTTCCCGACGAGGCGGGCGAGCTTGATCGTCGTGTCGCCCCAGCCGCAGCTGACGTCGAGCACGCGATCCCCCGCCCTGACCGGCAGCTTCGGGAACACCGCCTCGCTGTGATAGGTGAGCCCGCCGACAAGGATATGGCGGTAACGGGTGAACTTGGGGGCGAGGACCTCGTTCCAGAAGCGGACGAACTCCGTGTCCTCGGGCGGCGACGCGGCGCGCATGTCGGTGATCGGGTCGAGCGTCGTCATGGGGGTCTCCTCGCGCGTGACGGTGTCGGCCCGGAGTCTGCCCTGGGCGGCCGCCCACATGCTTGGCGATTTCCTGACGATCCCGCGCTGATTTCCCGTTTCCGCATGCCGGGCGATGCGGCGGGCGACGCCCGCCTTCCGCCCGCGCTGGACGCGCTCAGGAAATCCCCACGCAAAACCATGGGAACCGCCAAGCATGGCGGCGGCGACCCCGTCAGTCTCGTCTCCGGCAGCGCGCGAGACGTCGCCCGCCGGGCGAATCCGCAGGCGCGCGGACGCCATCACACGGAAGGGAGACCGAAATGACCTGTTTCCGCCCGCCGCTCGCAGGAGCCGCGATCGCCGCGGTCGCGCTGTCGGCGCCCCTCGCCCTTGCGAAGGACGAGCACGTGCTGATCGAGCATGACGCCTTCGACTACGTCGCCGGCCCCGCCTCGCTCGACGAGGGCGCGGAGTACGCGGTCCTCTACGGCGATCCGGGTTCGGAAGGCGTGTTCGCCATGCGGCTCAGGCTGCCCGACGGCTATCACATCGCACCGCACCACCACACGCAGCCCGAGATCGTCACGGTGATCTCCGGCGCGTTCAGGCTCGGCATGGGCCCCGACGCCGACCCCGACGAGACGACGACGCTCGAACCGGGCGGCTTCTTCGCCTATCCGCCGGGCATGGTCCACTACGCCTACGCCGAGGGCGAAACCGTGATCCAGCTCAACAGCGTCGGCCCGTGGACGATCACCTACGTCCATGACGACGACGACCCGCGCATGTGACGCACGATCGGGCGTTCGTCCTCGGCGCCATGGGAACGTCTCGCTCAGATTGAATGCACGGGCCGTCCGGTCTTCTGCAGCACGACCGTCGCCCGATGACGGATCCGCTCGCCCGAGACGATGTCGCCGATGCGAAGCTTCACGAGGTCGCAGCCGCGCAGCT
>RECW01000184.1 GCA_007693835.1 Paracoccaceae bacterium
CTGCTGACGCCGGAGGACGCCGCGCGGGACTACGGCGTCGTCGTGCGAGGCCGCGCCGTCGACGCCGAGGCGACCGCGGCGCTTCGCGCCGAGATGGGCGCGCGCGCGGCCGGAGGGATGGCCTGATGGCCCGCAAGCGGACCGTCGCGGCCGCCCAGCTCGGCCCCATCGCGCTGAGCGAGTCCCGCGCCAGCGTCGTCGCGCGCCTCTGCGCGCTGCTGGCCGAAGCCCGCGCGCGCGGGGCGACGTTCGTCGTCTTCCCCGAACTCGCCCTCACGACGTTCTTCCCCCGGTACGTCTTCGAGGACGAGGCCGAGCTCGACCGGTTCTACGAGGGATCGCTGCCGGGGCCTGACGCCGCGCCGCTGTTCGAGGCGGCGCGCGAGGCCGGGATCGGGTTCTATCTCGGCTTCGCCGAGCGCGTCGAAGAGGCGGGCCGCATCCGCCGCTTCAACACCGCGATCACCGTCGACGCCGCCGGCCGCGTGATCGGGCGCTACCGCAAGGTGCATCTGCCCGGCCACGCCGAGCCGCAGCCGGGCCGCGCCTTCCAGCACCTCGAGAAGCGCTACTTCGAGCCGGGGAACCTGGGGTTCCCGGTCTTCGAGGGGCTCGGCGGCAAGATGGGCATGCTGATCTGCAACGACCGGCGCTGGCCCGAGGCCTACCGCGTGATGGGCCTGCAGGACGTGGAGCTGGTCTGCCTCGGCTACAACACGCCGCTCGATCACGCCGACCACGAGGAGATCAACGTCCTCAGCGGCTTCCACAACGCGCTCTCGATGCAGGCCGGCGCCTACCAGAACGCGACGTGGGTGATCGGCGCGGCCAAGGGCGGGCGCGAGGAGGGGTCGCTGATGCTGGCCGAAAGCTGCATCATCGCGCCTTCGGGCCAGATCGTGGCGCAGGCGACCACCATGGAGGACGAACTGGTCTGCGCGACCATCGATCTCGACATGGGCCGGCCCTACAAGGAGACGTTCTTCGACTTCGCCCGCCACCGCGAACCCGAGGCCTATCGCCTGATCGTGGAGCGCAAGGGGCCGGGGCCGATGCTGGGAGCGAAATCCGCGTCGGAGGCTTGACGGAGGCGGTATGGCCGCATCCGGGGCCTGATGGCCGCGGATGGTGGCATGGCGGGACAAGGCGCGATCGTCTTCGTCTTCCGCCGGCCGGTCTCTCGGGACGAGCGGCCAGCCGTGCGACGGGTTCAGCGCGCGACGCGTGAGCGTCGCGCGGCCCGCTCGCCGGTCGCTACGGAGGAACGGCCCGTGGCGGCCTCACCGGAGGGACAAGTTTCGCGCGCGCCATGGCGCGCCGCCGGCAGGCGCGGGCTATGCCGGGAGGCGGGAGTCGCGCGCCGGGATCAGGTCAGAGGCGTGCGGGCTCCGGGCGGCGGCGCCTGCGACGCCTCTCCGTCCCGCTTCGAGACCCGTCGCCCGTGCGGCCTTCCCGGCGCCTCAGGCGCTTTCCAGACCGAACTGACGCGCGGAGGCGGCGAGAGCCGACCAGAGCTCGCGCGCGTAGGAGCGCATCACGAAGACCTCGTAGCGCTCCGCCCCGCGCCGCCACAGCTTGAGCATCATGTGATGGCCGCCGGTCGCGGCGAACGCCTCGGGCGGAAACGCCGCGTCGCGCAGGTCCACCGCCACGATCCGCGACAGCAGCGCCGCCGCATCCCGCCCCTCGACCCGCACGGGGGTCTGCTCGTGGGAGAGGTCCAGCGCGACGCCGAGGCCCGCGTCGACGTCAGGCCGCGGCCCGTCGATCACCCACCACTTCAGCGGCGAAACCCGCACAAGCGCGCCGCGTGGGCCTCTGGAGACCTCGCCGGGGGGCGGGGGAGGGGCGCCTACGGCCTCGCCGAGCGCCGCCGCGACCGCCGCCGCCGTGTCGGGCCAAGCCGCGACCTGCCAGAGCGCGAGGTCCGTGCGCGTCGACAGCCGCACGCCGGGCCCTGCTTCGCCGACAAGCCCCGAGACGCCAGCGCCGGTCAGCCCGGCGAGGGGCGATACGCGCTCAACCATGCATCCGGCTCCCTGAAGGGTCGTAGAAATGCGGCGACACGACCTCGAGCAGCGTCGCCGCGTCGTTCACCGGGTCGGCCGCGACAAGCTGCGCGCCTTCCCACGCTTCGAGGCCGCCTTCGGCGAAGCCGAGGCCGATCCAGCCGAGCGACGGGCTGTCGGCGATGGACGACACCCAGCCGACGCCGTGCGCCGAGCGCTCGCCGGGGCGGCAGAGGATCGAGCCTGCGCGGAACCGCGCGCCCTCGGCGACCGGTTTCAGACCGACCAGCCGAGGCCGGTTTTCGCGCACAAGCTCAGGGCGGTTCTTCAGCGCCGAGCCGAGGTAAGGTTTCGCCCTGGACGCCATCTTGCCGAGGCCGAGGTCCTCCAGCGTCGTGCGCCCGTCGATCTCGCGCGCCGTGACGTGGCCCTTCTCGACCCGCAGGCAGTCGAGCGCCTCGAGCCCGTAGGCGCCGCCGCCGGCCTTCTCGGCCGCCTTGAGCACCGTCTTCCAGAGGTGGGGGCCGTAGTCGGCGGGCGTGAACACCTCCCACGCCTTCTCGCCGGAGAAGGAGAGACGCGCCGTCCGCACGGGGATCGCGCCGCGGCCGATCTTCATGCCGCCCTCGCGCACGCCCATGAACGGATAGGCGGCGTCGGACCAGTCGATGTCGGGGATCAGCTTCGAGAGGACGGCGCGCGCCTTCGGCCCCGCCACGGCGACGCCGCCCCAGCCGTCCGAGACCGAGGAGACGTGGACGCGCAGGTCGGTCCAGCGGGTCTGGAGCAGGCGTTCGAGCAGCTTCATCACCTCGCCTGCGTTGGCGGTGGTGGTGGTCATGAAGAACTCGGTCTCCGACAGCCGCCAGGTGGTGCCGTCGTCGAAGGCGACGCCGTCCTCGCGCAGCATCACCCCGTAGCGCGCCTTGCCGACGGGCAGCTTGGCGAAGCCGTTGACGTAGACGCGGTTCAGAAGCTCCGCGGCGTCCGGCCCCTGCACGGCGATCTTGCCGAGGGTCGACACGTCGACCACGCCGACGCTGCTCCGCACCATCGCCACCTCGCGGCGGGCGGCTTCCGCCATGGTCTCGCCGGGCTGCGGGAAATACCAGCCGCGCTTCCAGAGGCCGGCGTCGACGAAGGCCGCGCCCGAGGCGGCGACCGCCTCGTGCATCGGCGTGAGCCGCGTCGGCCGCCAGTGCGCGCCGCGCTCGGGGCCGGCGAGAGCGCCCATGGAGACGGGGGTGTAGGGCGGGCGGAAGGTGGTCGTGCCCGTCTCGGGGATTGACCGCCCGGAGGCTTCGGCCATCAGCGCGAGGCCGATCACGTTGCCGACCTTGCCCTGGTCGGTGGCCATCCCGAGCGTCGTGTAGCGCTTCATGTGCTCGACCGAGACGAAGCCCTCGCGGTGGGCGAGGCGGATGTCGTCGGTCGTCACGTCGTGCTGCGGGTCGACGAAGCGCTTGCCCTTCCAGCGCTCGGCGGAGACTTCATAGACGGGGTCGATAGGCGCTTCCCAGCCGTTCGGCCCTGGCGCGTTCGGCACGGTCCCGCCCCACGCCCCGAGCGCCTTCGCCGCCGCGAGCCCTGCCGCCTTGCCCGAGGCGGCGCAGGCCTCAGCGTCCCACACGCCGGCCGCTGCGCCGGCGACGTGGATCGGCTCCGTCGTCTCGCCGGGCAGGAAGCAGGCGAGGTGGTCGGACCAGACCGGCTTCACCTTGCGGTGGCTGAGCAGGTTCACCACCGGCGACCAGCCGCCCGAGACTGCGACCACGTCGACGTCGCAGGCCTCCTCCGGCCGGGCGCGCCCGCCGCCGAGGTGGTCGCCCACCCAGAGGCGGCGCAGGCCGAAGGCGCCCTCGGCCTTCACCGGCACGCCGCCCTGGCGCACGGTCACCCCCGCCTTCTCGGCCGCCTCGGCGAGCGGGTTCCGCGCCCAGCGCGAGTCGAGCAGCGTCACCTCGGCCCCGGCTTCGGCCAGCGCCACGGCGTCGGCGTAGCCGCCGTCGTTGGTGGTGACTGCTGCGATCCGCCGGCCCGGCAGCACGCCGAAGCGGCGCGCGTAGGTGCGTGCGGCCGCCAGCGTCATCACGCCGGGGCGGTCGTTGTCGCCGAAGGCTATGGAGCGCTCGATGGCGCCGGTCGCGAGCACGATGCGCCGCGCGCGCACGATCCTGAGCCGCTCGCGCGGCAACTCGGGAGAGGGGGCGGCGAGGCCCTCCGTCACCCGCTCGACGAGCCCCGCGACGACGCCGTCGTAGAGGCCGAAGACCGTGGTGCGCGGCATCAGGCGCACGGCGCCCGACAGCGCCGCGAGGCGCTTCGACAGCCAGTTGGCCGGGTTCGCGCGCCCCACCGGGCCGGCGGCCCCCAGCAGGTCGCCCCCCAGCGCGAAGTCCTGATCGGCGAGGATGACGTCGAGCCCGGCGTCGGCCGCCGCCGCCGCCGCCTCGAGCCCGGCAGGTCCGGCCCCGACCACCAGCAGGTCGCAGTGGTCGTTGACGACCTCGTACCAGTCGGGGTCGGCCTCGCGGGAGGCGCGGCCCATGCCGGCGGCGCGGCGGATCAGCTTCTCGAACTGCATCCACTCGAAGGTGCCGGTTCCCAGCACCCCCATGAAGGTCTTGTAGTAGAAGCCCGCAGCGAAGAACCGGCCCAGCTGGTCGTTGATCCGGCCGAGGTCGAAGCGCACGGAAGGCCACGCGTTCTGGCCGTGGGCGGACAGCCCCGCCACCAGTTCGGTCGTGGTCGCCCTGACGTTGGCGACGCGCTTCGCGCCGGCCCCGACCGTGACGATGGCGCCGCCTTCCTCGACCCCCGCCGACATCACGCCGCGGGGGCGGTGATACTTGAAGCCGCGACCGATCACGCGCTCGCCGCTCGCCATCAGCGCCGAGGCCAGGGTGTCGCCGGCGTAGCCGGTCATGCCCTTGCCGTCCCAGAAGAACTTGAGGGGTCGCTCGCGGTCGACGACGCCGCCTGCGTCGAGCCTGAAACCCGTCACGCCGCGCCCTCCATCGCCGAAGCCATGCCCGGATGCGCGAGTTCGGCGCCGAAGATCTCGTGGGTGGTCACGTCGCGCTCCACGATGAGATAGGCGCCGCAGCCCTGCGTGTGCCGCCAGTATTCGCGATGGCGCCCACGCGGGTTCTCGCGCAGGAACACGGCCTCGAACCATGCGTCCTCGGGGGCGTCGAGGGGCGGGTAGGTCACGGTCGCGTCGCCCTCGTAGTCGAATTCGGCGTGGTCGCGCAGCCCGCAGAAAGGGCAGGGTATCCTCAGCATCCCAGGCTCTCCGTCTCGGCGCGGCGCATGTTGGTGGCGGTGGGGGCGAAGCCCAGCGCCTCCCAGAACGCGCGCGCCCTGTCGTCGGTCATCATCACGTCGAGGCGCATCGCCGGGCGGCCGTGGCGTTCGGCGAGCAGCCCTGCGAAGCGCCGGCCGAGGCCCTGACGCCGCCGCCCCGCGTCGATCACGAAATGGCGCAGGCAGAGGTGGTCGCCGTTGTCGCGGACCATGGCGTAGCCGACCGTCTCGCCGCCGTCCTGCGCCAGCCAAGCCCTGTGGCCGGCGCGCAGCAGCGTTCGGACGTGGTCGCGGGCGTCGGCCTCGCCGCGGGTGTCGGGCCAGCCGCGCGACCACAGTTGCAGGACGAACGGCGTGAGCCGGGCGGCGTCGGCGCTCTCCTCGAGCCTCAATGGTGGTTCGGGACCGGCCCGCCCCCCGTCTCGTCGATCTGGCGGCCTTCGCGGTAGCGCGAGAGCGTCAGCCGCGCATTCGCCTCGTGCGGCTCGTCCCGGGCGATGGTGTGGGCGAAGCACCAGCCCGAGGCCGGCGTCGCCTTGAACCCGCCGTAGCACCAGCCGGCGTTGAGGTAGAGGCCGGGGATCTCCGTGCGGTCGATGAAGGGCGAGCCGTCCATCGACATGTCCATCACGCCCCCCCACTGGCGCAGCAGCTTGATCCGGCCCGTGGCGGGCAGGATGTTCATCGCGCAGCCCATCACGTCGGTGTAGCGCGGCAGGGTTCCCGCCTGGGCGTAGGAGTTGTGCATGTCGAGGTCGCCCCCGAACACCAGCCCGCCCTTGTCCGACTGGCTGATGTAGAAGTGGCCGTGGCCGACCCCGAACACCACGACCGCATCGAGGAAGGGCTTCAGCGGTTCGGAGACATAGGCCTGCAGGACGTGGCTCTCGATCGGCAGCTTGCCGAGGCCCGCCTTGGCCGCCAGCGTCGAGGTGTGGCCGGCGACCGCCATGCCGATCTTCTCGGCGCGGATCTCGCCCCGGTTGGTCTCCACGCCGACGATGCGGCCCGCCTTGCGCACGAAGCCCGTGACTTCGGTGTTCTGGAGGATGTCGACGCCGAGGGCGTCGGCGGCCCGCGCGTAGCCCCAGTTCACCGCGTCGTGGCGGGCGGTGCCGGCGCGGGGCTGGACGTAGGCGCCCTCGATCGGGTAGCGGCCGTCCATGTTCAGGTGCGGCACGCGCTTTTTCAGCCGGTCGCGGTCCCACCACTCGCCGTCGTCGCCGTCGAGCAGCATGGTGTTGTAGCGCCGGGCCAGCGCATCGCGCTGGGCCGGCGAGAACACCAGATTGATGTGGGCGCGCTGGCTGAACATCACGTTGTAGTTCAGCTCGTGGGACAGGTCCTCCCACAGCTTCAGCGAGAACGAATAGAACTCGCGGTTGCCCGGCATCATGTAGTTCGAGCGGACGATGGTGGTGTTGCGGCCCGCGTTGCCGCCGCCGAGCCAGCCCTTCTCGATCACGGCGACGTTCTTCACGCCGTGATTCTTCGCGAGGTAATAGGCGGTGGCGAGGCCGTGGCCGCCGCCGCCGATCACGATGACGTCGTAGGCGGGTTTCGGTTCGGGGTCGCGCCAGGCGCGCGTCCAGTCGATGTTGCCGCGCAGCCCATTCTTGATGACGCTCAGCGCGTTGTATCGCATCGCCCTCTCCACCGTGAGTCGCGCGCGAACCTAGGCGCTTGCGCGGCCCTCGGGAAGGGCGCCTGCGACAAACGTGTCGAGCGCCGCCGAGAGCGCCGCCTCGTCGCGGAGCGCGCATTCCCAGACCGTGAACACGCGCCAGCCCATCGCGGAGAGGCGCGCCTCCGTCTCGACGTCGCGGGCGCGGTTGCGGGCGATCTTGGCGGCCCAGTAGGCGGCGTTCGCCTTCGGCGCGCGGGCGCCGCGGGGGCAGGCGTGGCCGTGCCAGAAGCAGCCGTGCACGAAGATCGCCGCGCGTCGGCCGGGAAAGGCGATGTCGGGCCGGCCGGGCGCGTCGCCCCAGTGCAGCCGATAGCCGCTGTGGCCGAGGGCGCGGAGGAGGCGGCGCACGCGCATCTCCGGCGCGGTGTCGCGCGCCTTCACGCGGCGCATCACCGCCGAGCGGTCCATCAGCCCTCGCAGCTGAGCAGAGGCCGCGTCATGTCGGAAAGCCGGGCGCGCTGGCGGCCCCCGGCGTCGAAGTTCGCCGGGTCGAGCCATTCGGCGAAGACGGCGGAGAGCGCCGGCCACTCGCCGTCGATCACCGAATACCACGCCGTATCGCGGTTGCGGCCCTTCACCACGATCGCCTGGCGGTGCACGCCCTCGAAGGAGAAGCCTAGCCGCTGGGCGAGGCGGCGCGAGCGCGCGTTCAGCGCGTTGCACTTCCACTCGACGCGCCGGTAGCCGAGGGCGAAGGCGCGCCCCATCAGCAGCGTCAGCGCCTCGGTCGCGGCGCGGGTGCTCTGCAGGGCGGGGGAGAAGCACAGGTTGCCGATCTCGATGGCCCCCGCCGCGGGCGCGATGCGGAGGTAGGAGGCCATGCCGACGGGCGCGCCGGCCTCGTTGCGGATGGCGAAGAACAGCGGATCAGGCCCGGAGGCGAAATCGGCGATCCAGCCGCGGAAGGCGTCGAGCGTCTCGAACGGGCCATAACCCATGTAGCTCCACATGGCGTCGTCGGCGCTGTTGGCGGCGAAGAGGTCTTCAGCGTGGGCGTCCGCGTCGAGCGGCTCGACGGCGCACCAGCGACCGGTCATCGCCGTGCGCGGCGGCGGGGCGGGCGGCGTCCAGCCATCGAGGACAGGGCCGAGGGGCAGGCTCACGCGGTGGCGCTTTCCACCGACGCGCCGCCGCCGGGCACCGGGCGCGGGCGGCCGTCGGCGTCGAGGGCGACGAAGGTGAAGCGGGCTTCGGTCACCAGCTCCACGACTTCGGAGTCCCGCGCGCGGCGGTAGGCCTCGATGTTCATCGTGATCGAGCTGCGGCCGATCTTCAGCAGGTCGGCGTAGACGGTGACTTCGTCGCCGACCTTGACCGGCCTGATGAAGGTCATCGCCTCCACGGCGATGGTCGCCACGCGGCCCTGGGCGGTGCGGTAGGCGAGACTGCCGGCGGCGAGGTCCATCTGGCTCATCAGCCAGCCGCCGAAGATGTCGCCGGCCGCGTTCGTGTCGGCCGGCATCGCTATGGTGCGGATGGCGACCTGTCGGCCGCCGCCCGCCGTCTCGCTCGCCGCGCTCATTCGGCCATGCTCATTCGGCGGGCGTCTCCGCCCCGCGCGACCCGCCCTGCATGCGGCTCACCATGACCGTGCCGACAAGCCCGAGCAGCAACACCGACGCGATGACGAACATGTTCTCGCCGAAGAAGGCGATCACCCCTGCGGCCGCGAGCAGCGCGAGACCGATCGGGGCCATGCGCCACTGCATGTGCACGCCGTCGAGGAAGGCCGCCAGCGCGATGATCGCCCCGCAGGCCATGCCGGCGTTGCCGAGGGTGTAGCGGTCGGTCTCGACGAAGTAGAACACGATCCGCACCGCCGCGAAGGCGCCGAGCCAGTGGAGCGCCAACCGGATCAGCGCCTCGGGCGCCGAAGCGCCTCCGGCCCCGTGCACCGTCATCAGCACGAGAGACCCCACGCCGAACGCCACGGGCATGAACACCCAGTACGTCATCGCGAACCCGGATCCCATGTCCGCCGCGATGACGCCGAACACCGTCAGGCCGATCAGAAGCGCGGCGACCCCGCCATCGGCGATGGATCGCCAGTAATGAAGGACCTTCGCACCCGGCCCTTTCGCCTTTTCCTCATCCATGGCTTCTCCCCCTCTCGGAAGTCGCCCGGCCGAGCGTTGGGCCCAGCCGGGCCCTCAGTGCGCCTCGTAGATCGGGAAGCGGTCGCAGAGCGCCTGCACCTTGGCCTTGACCGCCGCCTCCACGGCGCCGTTGCCATCTTCGCCGTTCGCGGCGAGCCCGTCGACCACTTCGACGATCAGGCGGCCGATCTCGCGGAACTCCTCCTCGCCGAAGCCGCGGGTGGTGCCGGCCGGCGAGCCGAGGCGCACGCCGGAGGTGACGGTCGGCTTCTCCGGGTCGAAGGGCACGCCGTTCTTGTTGCAGGTGATGTGCGCGCGGCCGAGGGCCTTCTCGGCCGCGGCGCCCGTCACGCCCTTCGGGCGCAGGTCGACGAGGACGAGGTGCGTGTCGGTGCCGCCGGTCACGAGGGCGAGGCCGCCCTTGATCAGTTCCTCGCCCATCGCCTGGGCGTTGCGGATCACCTGCGCCGCGTAGGCGCGGAACTCCGGGCGCAGCGCTTCGCCGAAGGCGACGGCCTTGGCGGCGATCACGTGCATCAGCGGGCCGCCCTGCAGGCCGGGGAACACCGCCGAGTTGAACTTCTTCGCGAAGTCCTCGCGATTCGTCAGGATCATGCCGCCGCGCGGGCCGCGGAGCGTCTTGTGCGTCGTGGTGGTCGCGACGTCCGCGTAGTCGAGCGGGTTGGGGTGAGCCCCACCCGCCACGAGGCCCGCGAAGTGCGCCATGTCGACGTGCAGGATGGCGCCGACCTTGTCGGCGATCTCGCGGAAGCGCTTGAAGTCGATCTGGCGCGGAATGGCCGAGCCGCCCGCCATGATCAGCTTCGGCTGGCGCTCGATCGCCATCGCCTCGACCGCGTCGTAGTCGATGATGTTGGTCTCGCGGCTGACGCCGTACTGCACCGCGTCGAACCACTTGCCGGACTGGTTGGGCGCCGCGCCGTGGGTGAGGTGGCCGCCCGAGGCGAGGTCCTGCCCCATGAAGGTGTCGCCGGGCTTCAGGAGCGCGAGGAACACCGCCTGGTTCGCCTGCGCGCCCGAATGGGGCTGCACGTTGGCGAACTTGCAGTTGAACAGCTGGCAGGCGCGCTCGATGGCGAGGCTCTCGGCGACGTCGACGTGCTGGCAGCCGCCGTAGTAGCGCTTCGCCGGGTAGCCCTCGGCGTATTTGTTGGTCAGCACCGAACCCTGGGCCTCGAGCACGGCGCGGCTCACGATGTTCTCGGAGGCGATCAGTTCGATCTCGTCGCGCTGGCGGCCGAGTTCGTCTTTCAGAGCGGCGGCGAGCGCCGGGTCGCGGTCGTCCACGCTCTGGGTGAAGAAGCCGCCGTCGCGAAGTGATGCGTCCATGATGTCCTCCCAACGCCCGGGCTGTGAGGTTTCGCCGGGCTCAGTCATGGGGGATGTAGGCGAAACCGGCGCGTTCTTGAAGCGTAAAAGCGACCGCACGTCGCACGTTGCGATCGCTCAAAGGAGTGATTTTCGCATCACCCGGCGAGGTGAGCGCGCAGCATCCATGCGAATTTCTCATGTTTCGCAGCGCGTTCGGTCGCGAGGTCGGCGGTGATCAGGTCGCCGTGCTCGTCGCTCGCCGCCGCCAGCGCGTTCAGCGTGCCGGCGAGCGTCTCCTGATCGGCGAGCAGATTGGCCACCATCTTCTCGGCCGGGATGTCGCCGTCGCATTCGGCGATCTTCGAGCGTTTCAGGAAGGCGTCGTAACGGCCGAGCGCATGCGCGCCGAGGGCCTTCACGCGCTCGGACAACTCGTCCTGCGCCTCGAAGTGATCCTCATAGATCTCCTGGAACAGGTCGTGCAGCGGGCCGAAGGCCATGCCGGTGACGTTCCAGTGGTAGTTCTGGGCCTTCAGCGTCTCGACCGCCACTTCGGCGACCGCCTGCGTCAGCCCCTCCACGATCTGCTCTAGCGCCGTCGGGGCGAGTTTCGTGGCGATGTTGCTCATGCCGGTCTCCTGTGCAGCGAGTCGGGCGCGAGGGCCCGCGTTTCTGGAACCATTCTAAAATCTAGGCCGGCGCGCGCCGCGTCAACCCCACTCACATCAACGGCGGCGGCGTCGAGTCGTTCCGCCAGACCGCGCGCGAGCCAGCCGAGCACGCGCCGCCCGTCGCGCGAGACGCGCCCCGCGATCAACACGGCGGCGCTCGCCTCGTCGCCCGTCTGGAGCGAGCGCAGCACCCGCAGCAGCCAGCGCTCGTCGAAGGTGACTTCCGCGGCCCGCCCCCGGTGGAGGGTGAACGGCCGCGTCGCCGCCGCGCCGATCGCCCGCAGGAGCGACCGCCCCCACGCCGCCGCATCCTCGCCCGCCGGCGCCTGTGCGGCGTAGGCGTGAAGCGGCTCGTCGAGGTGGGCGGCGCGCGCGCAGTCGCGCAGGAAGGCGATGATGCGTCGGTCCTCGGCGCTCAAGGGCTGCGGCTCGGGCGCCGCCTGGTTCTGCAGGGCTGGAAATCGAAGCGCGGCGCCCATGCGGACCTCCTCGAGCGGGTGAACCAGATATCTGACCATTTTTGTCGGAGACGCAATGGGCCGGTTGGTCGCAGGGCTCAGAGCCCGAGCGAGGCGTAGCTCGCCGCGACGCGCTCGATCGAGGCGATGTAGGCGGCGGTGCGCAGGTCCGGCGTGTCGGGGCGCTCGCGCCAGATGGCGCGGATCGCCTGGTAGGCGGCGCGCATCGCGTCGTCGAGGCCCGAGCGGACGAGGTCGATCTCGTCGCTGCCCTGCAGGTAGCGCGCCTTGAACGCCGCGGGGAACTCCTGGCCCGTGGCGCGCTCCAGCGCCTCGATCAGCAACTGGTGGCGCGCCTCCTCCTGCCGGCGCTGCATGCGGCCGAAACGGATGTGGCTGAGGTTCTTCACCCACTCGAAATAGGAGACGGTCACGCCGCCCGCGTTGGCGTAGAGGTCGGGGATGATGACGACCCCACGCTCGCGCAGGATCGCGTCGGCCCCGGCCGTCACCGGCCCGTTCGCCGCCTCCACGATCACCCGCGCCGAAATCCGCTCGGCGTTCTCCAGCGAGATCACGCCTTCGAAGGCGGCGGGGATCAGGATGTCGCAGGGCGTCTCCAGCGCCGCGCCGCCGCTCGCGGAGTAGGCCGCGCCCGGAAAGCCCTTCACGCCGCCGGTCTCGACGAGGTGCGCGCGCACCGCGTCGACGTCGAGGCCCGCCGGGTCGTGGATCGCCCCGTCCCGCTCGATGATCGTCGTCACGCGGCAGCCGTCCTCGGTCGAGAGGAACCGCGCCGCATGCCAGCCCACGTTGCCGAGGCCCTGCACCACCACCGTCTTGCCGTCGAGCCCGCCCGAGAGGCCGGCCTGCGCCACGTCCTCGCGGTGGCGGAAGAACTCGCGGAGCGCGTACTGCACGCCGCGCCCCGTGGCCTCGACGCGGCCTGCGATGCCGCCCGCGTTCAGCGGCTTGCCGGTGACGCAGGCGCGGGCGTCGATCTCGGTGGTGTTCATCCGCGCGAACTGGTCGGCGATCCACGCCATCTCGCGCTCGGAGGTGCCCATGTCGGGGGCGGGCACGTTCTGCGAGGGGTGGATCAGGCTGCGCTTGATCAGCTCGTAGGCGAAGCGGCGGGTGATGCGCTCGAGCTCGTCCGCCTCCCACTCCCGCGGGTCGATGGCGAGCCCGCCCTTCGCGCCGCCGAAGGGCGCCTCGACCAGCGCGCACTTGTAGGTCATCAGCGCCGCCAGCGCCTCGACTTCGTCCTGGTTGACCGAGGGCGCGTAGCGGATGCCGCCCTTCACGGGCTCCATGTGCTCGGAGTGCACCGAGCGGTAGCCGGTGAAGGTGTGGATGCGCCCGCGCAGCCGCACGCCGAAGCGGACGGTGTAGGTGGAGTTGCAGACGCGGATCTTCTCCTCCAGCCCCGGCGGCAGGTCCATCAGGGCGACGGCCCTGTTGAACATGATGTCGACGGACTGGCGGAA
>RECW01000131.1 GCA_007693835.1 Paracoccaceae bacterium
CTGCGGAAGATGCTGACCACCGCCGAGGGATCGGTCGTCGAGACGATGGCGCCGACCAGCAGGCACGCCATCAGCGGCAGCCCCGACGCCCACGCCAGCCCGTAGCCCACCGCGAGCGTCGCCGCCACGACCGCGACCACCGCCAGCACCAGCACCGGCACCCAGTCGTCGAGCATCCGGCGCAGGTTCAGGCCGAGGGTCACCTGGAACAGCAGCGTCGGCAGGAAGACGTAGAGGAAGACGTTCGACCGGATCGGCAGCCCGAGGATCGCTTCGGCCACCGGGTTGAAGGCGTCTGTGAGCTCGGTGCGAAGCAGGAAGGACGCGCCGGCGCCGATCGCGATGCCGATGGCGGCGAGGATCACGCTGAACGGCAGGCGCAGCCGCGCCGCCAGAGGCTCGCTGAGGCCGATAACGAGAAAGAGCGACGCCGCGAACGCGGTCAGCACGAGGATGTTCATGACCCCAACTTAGGGGGCTTCGCGCCGCCGTTGCAGAGGGTTTGCGCCGCTCAGCGCGCGCCGGTGAGCGAGAGGCGCTCCAGCGCCGCGCGCACGGCGTCGGGCGGCGGCGCGGCGCGGCGGGTTTCGGGGTCGAGCGTCACGCAGACGGCCTCGACCGTGGCGGCGAGACCGTCGTCTCCGACGATGGCCTGACCGAAGGTGAAGGACGTCCGCCCGACGCGCCCCACCCACGTCGCCGTGCGCACGCGGCCGGGAAACAGCAGTTCGGCGCGGAAGTCGATCGCGAGTCGCGCCAGCACCACCAGCGCGCCGTCGAGGGGGGGCAGCCGGTCGAGCACGAAGCGCACGCGTCCCGCCTCGGCGAGCGCCGCGAACGCCACGTTGTTCACATGCCGGTTCGGGTCGAGATCGGCGTAGCGCAGCACGTCCTCCACCCAATGCACCGAAGCATCATCGAGGTCAGGCAGGGTCGGCGCGTTGAGCATGCGGATCTCCGGCGGCGAGGCCCCCGCCGTAGTCGAGCATGGGGCTGCGCGCAACGCCTTCAGGGCAGCGGGCCCGTGCGGTGGAGACGTATCTTCAGCGGACCGTGCGGGACCGGCGGGCCGGGCGGCGCGAACGGCAGACCCGTCGCGCGGGCGAGCCCGTTCTCGCTGGTGACCAGCCCCACGCGCCAGCCGCCGAAGCGCTCGCGCAGCACCCGCCCGAACGCGCCGTAGAGCGCGCGCAGATCGTCGCGCTCGCCGATGCGCGCGCCGTAGGGCGGATTGACCATCACGAGGCCCGGCGGTCCTTCCGGGGGCATGAGCGCGCTGACGGGCTGGGCGGCGAAGGCGGCCACGGCGTCGACGCCGGCGCGCACGGCGTTCTCCCGGCTCGCGGCGATCGCGCCGGCGTCGCGGTCGAAACCGTGGAAGCGCAGGATCGTCTCCTGCGGCGCGCAGGCGGCGCGCATGGCCTCCCACGCGGCGGCGTCGAAGGTCCGCAGCCGCTCGAACGCGAAGGCGCGCAGGCGTCCCGGCGCGAGGCCGAGGGCGATCTCCGCCGCTTCGATCACGAAAGTGCCGGAGCCGCACATCGGGTCGACGACCGGCTCCGCGCCGGCGTAGCCGCAGTCGCGCAGGAACAGCGCGGCCAGCGTCTCGCGCAACGGGGCCTTGCCCACCGCCTGCTTGGCGCCGCGCCGGTGCAGCGGCTCGCCCGAGGTGTCGACGCTGATCGCGCAGAAGTCCTCGACGATCCGCACGAGGATGCGGACCGGCGCATCGGCGGCGACCGGCGCGCCCGCCGTCTCCCGGATGGCGCGCCCCACGCGCTCGGCCGCTGCGCCCGCGTGATAGATGCGCGACCGCGCGCACTGCGCCTCGACGCGGACGGGAACGTCCGGGCGCAGCAGCGCGTCCCACGGCAGCCGGCGCGCCCGCTTGTCGAGCTGCGCGAGGTGGGCCGCATGGAACCCGCCGAGGCGCGCCAGCACCCGACCGGCCCCGCGCAGCCCGAGGTTCGCGCGCCAGACGTCCGTCCACCCGCCCCGCACCGCCACGCCCCCGGCGGCGACCGCAGGCGCCTCGAAGCCGAGCGCCGCCGCCTCCGCGCAGAGCGCCGGCTCGAGCCCGGGCGGAGCGGCGAGAAAGATCTCGAAGGTCTCGTCAGGCAGGTTCACGGGCGACGCCTCCGGCCGGAGCGCCGCGGATGCGCCCGGCGGCCAGCGATACGCGGCCGGGCGAAGGGCGGCCAGAAGAAGAACGCTTCGCAGGGCGTGGCGCGTCGGCCCGACCACGGCGCCCGCGGCCCGGGGTTGCGCCAAGCCGCCGTTCGTGCAGCGGGGCGCCGGCGCGTTCGGTCCACCGATCCATCCACAGATTCTGTGGGCGACTCGAAGGGCGTGGCGACCCGCTCCGCTCTTCGGCTGTCAAGCGTCGGCGGCGGCGGATTCTTCGCCGCGCGTATCGCGCCGACGCCGGTCGGGCTGCCGCGACGCAGCACGGCATGATGGCGACGACGACGGGGCGTGATAAAGAAGCGGCGTTGTTCCGGCTTGCGGGGAGACGCGCGCCATGACGTCCACACGATCGGCCGCCGGCCTGCTGCCGGCGGCTTTCGCTCTCGCCGCCTGCCTCGCCGCGCCGCCGGCGCTGGCGCAGGGCGCGCCGGCGGTGACCGTCGCCGCGGCCGCCGTCGGCGACATCCGCGAGCGCGCGAGCTTCCGCGGCCGGCTCGTCGCCGCGCAGCGGATCGACGTGCGCGCGCGCGTCAGCGGCTTCCTCGAGGAGATCGCCTTCACCGAAGGCGCGACGGTGTCGGCGGGCGACCTGCTCTACCGCATCGAGGACGACGCCTATCGCGCCGCCGTGGCCGAAGCCGAAGGCGTGCTCGACGCCGCGCGGGCCCAGCGCCGCCTCGCCGAGATCGAGCGCGACCGGCAGGCCACGCTGGTGGCGCGTCAGGCCGTCGCGCAACAGCAGCTCGACGTGGCCGAGGCGAACCTCGGCCGCGCGGACGGCGAGGTCGCGCGGTTGGAGGCGACGCTCGACCGCGCGAAGCTCGAACTCTCCTACACGCGGATCACGGCGCCGTTCGACGGCGTGGTCGGGCTCACCACCGCGGACGTCGGCGCGTTCGTCGGCCCGCAGAGCCCTGCGCTGACCACGCTGACCCGCCTCGACCCGATGCGCGTGGAGTTTCCCGTGCCGACCGCGCTGTTCCTCGACGCGCGAGAGGCGGGCGGCGGCACGGAGAACATCGCCGTCGAGATGACCTTGCCGAACGGCCGCGTCTATCCCTTCCCCGGCGTCATCGACTTCGTCGACGCCGAGGTGGCGCGGGGCACCGACACGGTGCTGCTTCGGGCGGAATTCCCCAATCCCGACCGCGCCCTCCTCGACGGCACGCTGGTCGGCGTGACGCTTGAGGGGGCGGAGCCCGAGCTCGTCCTCAACGTGCCGCGCCGGGCGGTGCAGCGCGATCAGGTCGGCTCCTTCGTGCTGGTGGTGGGCGCGGACGGCGTGGTGGAGCAGCGCCGCGTCTCGGTCGGCCGCGCCACGGTGCGCGAGGCGGTGATCGTGGCCGGGCTCGAGGAAGGCGAGCTGGTGATCGTGGAAGGCTTGAACCGGGTGCGGCCCGGCATCGTCGTCGACGCGGCGCTGGCGAGCGAAGGCTGACGCCATGATCTCCAGCCTTTTCATCGCGCGCCCGCGCTTCGCGGTCGTCATCTCGCTCGTCATCACCATCGCCGGGCTGATCGCGCTGGGCGGCCTGCCGGTGGCCCAGTTTCCGGAAATCCTGCCGCCGCAGGTGCGCGTCAACGCCTTCTTCCCCGGCGCCGACGCCGAGGTGGTCGAGCAGACCGTCGCCCAGCCGATCGAGCAGCAGGTGATCGGCGTCGACGACATGATCTACATGGAGTCGAAAAGCGGCGCCGACGGCAGCTATGCGCTCACCATCACCTTCGCCGTCGGCACGGACGCCGACATCGCGACCGTGAACGTGCAGAACCGCGTATCGGCCGCGGAGGCGCAGGTGCCGCCCGAAGTTCGCGCCATCGGCGTGACGACGCGCAAGAGCTCCAACGCGCTGCTGCAGCTGATCGCGATCTACGACGAGAACCGCGAGTTCGACGACATCTTCATCTCGAACTTCGCCACCATCAACCTCGTCGACCCGATCTCGCGGATCGAGGGCGTCGGCGACGTGCTGGTGCTCGGCGCGCGCGACTACTCGATGCGCGTCAACCTCGACGTCGACCGCATGACGAGCCTCGGGATCACGCCCTCCGACGTCGTGGGGGCGCTCCGGGCGCAGAACGTGCAGGCCGCCATCGGACGCGTGGGCGCGCAGCCCATGGCGGACGACCCCGAACTTCAGCTCAACCTGCTGACGCAGGGCCGCCTCTCCGACCCCGAGGAGTTCGCCGACATCGTGATCCGCGCCCTGCCCGACGGCTCCTTCGTGCGGGTCGGCGACGTCGCGGAGGTGGTGCTCGGCGCCCGCAACTCGGACGTGATCGGCACCTTCAACGACCAGCCGGGCGTGCTGCTCGGCATCTATCAGGCGCCGGGGGCGAACGCGCTCGCCATCGCCGAAGCCGTCTCGGACACCCTCGAACGCCTCAAGCCGCGCTTTCCGGGCGGGCTGACCTACGACGTCACCTACGACCTCACGATGTTCATCGAGGCGTCGATCGACGAACTGCGGATCACGCTGGTGCAGGCCTTCGTGCTGGTGATGATCGTCGTCTTCATCTTTCTCGGCAGCTGGCGCGCGACGCTGGTGCCGCTCGCCGCCGTGCCGGTCTCGCTGATCGGCGCCTTCGCCCTGCTGCTGGCGTTCGGCTTCACGCTCAACACCATCACCCTGCTCGCGCTGGTGCTCGCGCTCGGGACGGTGGTCGACGACGCGATCGTGGTGGTGGAGAACGTCGACCGCACCCTGCAGGAGAACCCGCACCTCACCCCGGCGCAGGCGACCGAGAAGGCGATGCGCGAGATCACCGGCCCGGTGATCGCGACGACGCTGGTGCTGCTTTCGGTCTTCGTGCCGGTGGCGTTCATCCCCGGCATCACCGGGCAGATGTTCCAGCAGTTCGCCGTCACCGTGTCGGTGGCGGTGGTGATCTCGTCGATCAACGCGCTGACGCTGAGCCCGGCGCTCTGCGCCATCCTGCTGCGCGCCCAGACCGGGCCGCGCAAGGGCGTGATGGCGTGGATTTCGGACCGCATCGACGCGACGCGCGACGGCTATGTGAAGGCGGCGGGCTTCATGGCGCGCAAGGCCGTGCTCGGGCTCGGGCTGCTGGTCGCGGCGCTCGCGGCCAGCGGCTGGCTGTTCACGGCGGTGCCGACAGGGTTCCTGCCCGACGAGGATCAGGGCCTTTTCCTCGTCGAGATCCGCCTGCCGGCCGGCGCTTCGGTCAACCGCACCGACGAGGCGCGCAGGGCTTTCGTCGAGACGCTGCGCACGCTGCCGGGGGCGGAGAACGTGCTCAGCGCCTCCGGCTTCAGCATTCTCGACAGCCAGGTGTCGTCGAACAGCGCCTTCGCCGCCGTCTCGCTGGCGCCCTTCGAGGATCGGACCGACCCCGCGCTCAGCGCCTTCGCCGCCATCGCCGAGACGATGCGGCGCGGATCGGTGTTCCGCGACGCGCAGATCTTCGCCTTCAACCTGCCGCCGATCCTCGGCCTCGGCACCGGCTCGGGCTTCGAGTTCATGCTGAACGACCTCGAAGGCCGCGACCCCGCCGACCTCGCCGAAGTCGGGCGCGGGCTGATGTTCGCGGCCGCCGGCGACCCGCGGCTCGGGCCGACCTTCACCACCTTCAACGCCGACACGCCGCAACTCTTCATCGAGATCGACCGCGAGCGGCTTCAGACCCTCGGCGTGACGGTGACCGAGCTGTTCCAGGTGCTGCAGGGCACCTTCGGGGCGATCTATGTCAACGACTTCAACCTCTTCGGCCGCTCCTGGCAGGTGAACGTGCAGGCGCGCGAGAGCGACCGGCGGGCCATCGACGATCTCCAGCGCCTGCACGTGCGCAACCGCGACGGCGAGATGGTGCCCTTCGGCGCCGTCGCGACGGTCGAGGAGCGGCTCGGGCCGCAGTCGATCACCCGCTACAACAACTTCCGCTCGGTGCGCTTCATCGGCGGCGCGGCGCCCGGCGTCGCCTCCGGCACCGCGCTCGACGCGATGGAGGAGACCGCCGCAGCGTCGCTGCCGCCCGGCTTCGACTACGAATGGACCGGGACCGCCTTGCAGGAGCGCGAGGCGGCGGGGCAGACCGGGATCATTCTCGGCTTCTCGATCCTGTTCGCGTATCTGTTCCTCGTCGCCCTCTACGAGAGCTGGACGGTGCCGGTGCCGGTGATGCTCTACGTCGCCTTCGGCGTGGCAGGCGCGCTCGGGGCGCTGGCGTTCGCGGGTCTGGCCTTCGACCTCTATGGCCAGATCGGCCTCGTGATCCTGATCGCGCTCGTCACCAAGAACGCCATCCTGATCGTCGAATTCGCCAAGGCGCGGCGCGAGGAAGGGATGGGGATCGTGGAGGCGGCCATCGACGGCGGCAGGGCGCGGTTCCGGGCGGTGATGATGACCGGCCTGTCGTTCGTCGCCGGCATCATCCCGCTGGTGATCGCGACCGGCGCGGCGATGGTGACCCGCCGCACCGTCGGCACCTCGGTCGCGGGCGGCATGATCCTCGCGACCGTGGTCGGCGTGTTCGCCATTCCGGCGATGTACGTCGTGTTCCAGTCGGGCCGCGAATGGGTGAAGGCGAAGCTCTTCGCCGCCCCCGCGGAGCCGCCAGCCTCCGACGCGCCGAAGCCTGCGCCGGAGGCGTGACGCTCACCCCGCCGCGCGCAGCGGCGGGGCTTCGCCTGCGCCCTCGGGCGCCCAGCGCAGGTCGCCCGCGTAGCGCCACGCCATGCGGCCGGCGTCGTCGAGGGCGAAGAGGTGCAGCCAGCGGTTGTCGAACAGCGCCCGCACGCCCTCATGGCGCTTGAGCACATCCGTCATCGCCTGCCGCGGCGCCTCGATGCAGACCGACAGGCGCAGCGGCTCGTGCATCCAGGTCTCGCCGTCGTGCACCGACTGCCACGGCAGCCCGGCGCGCAGCAGCCCGCCGTTGCCCTCCAGCACGCCGACCCCGCCGACGACGTTGTGGAGCAGCTTGTCGCCGCCCCCGAACGTCTCCGGCGCCACGGTCGAGCCGTAGTACTGCAGGCTGATCCAGCTCGCGACGACGACCGGGGCGGTCATGATCAGCTCCAGCACGCCGAAGCCCGCATCCTGACGCCAGTCGTAGTCGTGCAGGAAGGCGCGACCTTCCAGCGACCGCCCCGCCGTGCGCCCGCGCGGCGCGGCGATGAAGGCGGCGCAGCCGGCGAGCCCCCATTCCGGGCGCACCTCCGCCCAGTCGACGGCGCGACGGGCGAGGTCGGCCTCGCCGCCAGCCCGCGGCAGCTTCAGCGCCCGCTCGGCCCGCGTGGCGCGGCCGGCGGCCTCCAGCCACCGCCGCGCCTGCGCGATGTCGGCGGCGTGATCGGCGGACGGACAGTCCGCGTCGTAGAGCGTCACGACGTCGGTGACGGTGTCGTGCAGCCCGGCGACGAACAGCGTGTCGTCGGGGATGGCGATCCCCGCCGCCGCGGCGCCCGCCCGCGCCTCGGGGTCGTTCAGCAGCGCGGCGAGCAGCCGGGCGTTGACGTCGCCCGCATGGCCGCCGCAGGCGCCGCACTGGAGCGCGGCCGCGTGGGGGTTGTTCACCACCCGCGCGCCGTGGCCCGCCAGCACCACGAGCCGCGCGAAGCCCTCGGTCAGCGACATCGCGCGCAGCACCGTGACGGCCGCCTGCGCCTTCGCCGCGGCGTCGAGCGCCGGGTCGAGCCGGGGCGCCGGCTCCTCCGCCCCGTGCTTCGCGCCGAGGCCCAGCGCGTCGCGCACCAGCTTGCCGACATAGACCGGCCCCATCGCCTCGACGAAGGCGAAGGAGGAGACGGCGGCGAACTTGAACCGCCCCCAGGCGCGGCTCGCGCGCCGCGCGACGCGCGTCTTCACGTCCGCCCCGGCATGCTCGGGGCCGCCCGAGCAACTGCGGACGGTGGGGTTCAGCAGCACCGGCAGCCGCCGCTCCTCAACGTCGGAGGCGAAGCCGCGGTGGGCGGCGAAGACGCCGAAGAAGCCGGCGAAGCCGAGGGTGCGGATCGAGGGGTCGACCGCCTCCAGCGCCCGGCGGAAGACCTCGGAGCGGACGTCGATGCAGAAGGCGGCCTGCAGCGCCGGGCGCGCGTCGGCCGGCTCCGGGGCCGGCGCGCCCAGCGCCTCCGCGAGCCGGCGTTGCGCGGCGCGCTCCTCGGCCTCCTGCAGGATTTCGTCGACCACATGGTCGCGCGTCGGCGCAAGGGGCGCGGCGTGCGCCGCCCGGGCCGCCGCCCACCCCCCGGAGATGCTGTCGCCGCAAAGGCCGAGCAGCGCCTCCTCCCACAGCAGCCGCGCGGCGAGCAGGTCGGTCAGCGTCGTGTCCGCGCCCCCCTCCAGCTCCGCGCGCCACAGCCGATACCGCGCGACCTGCGCCCAGCCGCCGAGCGTCATCAGCAGGCTGTGCAGATAGGTCGGCAGGGCCGCCGGCTCGACGCCGAGCCGGTCGACGGCGCGGGCCATGGCGTCGAAGGCGGTCTCCGGCGCCTCGGCGACATGGAGCGCGAAGCCCTTGAGGCCGAGGATCTCCGGCGTCAGGTCGTGGGTCGCGACCGCCCGCCACGCGGCGTAGGCGCTGCGCCCGCGCGGCGCCGCCCAGAGCGCCTGCCCCTCGTCGAAATAGCCGCCCGCCCAGACGCCGAAGCGCTCGGCGATGACCCCGGGCCAGTCGACGCCGGTCGCCTCCGCCGCGAGATCCGCGACGGTGGGCAGCGCCTTCGGCGCGGGCGCGTCGGTCGCCGCCGCCTGCTTGAGCGCGTCGAGGGACGCTGGGCGCAGCGCCGGCGGCGCAGCGTCGAGCGCCGCGGCGAGGTCGGCGTCGGCGACAAGGCCCTCCGCGATCCGCGCCCGGCGCCAGGCGCGGGGCATCGCCACGGGCGCGCCGGCGACGCGGGCGAGCCGGGCGCCGGCCTCGGCCAGCGTCTCGCCGGCCTGGCCGAGGTAGGGGTTGACGGCGACGGAGGTCGCGAGCGGCCACACGGGCGGGATCATCCGCCCTGCGGCCTCGGCGGCGGTGAACAGGGCGTCGGCCTTCAGGGCCGAGACGGGGGAGCGGTCGGTCATGGAAGCATCTCCGTTCGGCATGAGGTCAGGCGCGGGCGCGAAGCCGCCAGCCGCCGATCAGACGGTCGAAGGCCGCGTTGACGTAGAACCCGTTGGACAGGTGGACGCGGAAGCCCGCCGCCGCCGGGTGGTAGGCCCAGTTCGGGAACATCGCCTGCGTCACCGCCACCAGCGCGAAGCTGACGACCGCGAGCACGATCAGCGCCCACTCGAGCGGCCCCGGCGCCGGCGTCGCCGGCAGCGCGCCCGCCGTCGCCCGGACGGCGAACAAGTGCAGCGTGAAGTAGCCGAGGGATGCGCCCACGGCGTAAAGCGCCGTCTTGCGCGTCAGCGCCCGGGGCGCGGCGTCGGCGAGGCCCTGCGCCAGCAGGTAGGCGACGCCGAAGATCAGGATGGCGCCGAGGGCGAGCGACTGCGCCGACTTGCCTTCGAAGCCGAACAGCACGCCGACGCCCGCATAGATGCCGAGCGCGAGCAGGAACGCCCGACCGACCGCGGCGGCGTCGGGGATCGCGACAGGCCCCGGCCGGCGGACCGCCGCGACCGACTCGACCGCCGCCCCCGCCGTCAGGAAGGCGTGCGCCTTGTAGAGCGAGTGCGCGACGATGTGCAGGAGCGCGATGGGGAACAGCGCGAGGCCGCACTGCAGGATCATGAAGCCCATCTGCCCGACGGTCGACCACGCGAGCGAGGTCTTCACCGCAGGCTGCGTCAGCATCACCATGGCGCCGAAGACCGCCGTGAAGCCCCCCACCATCACCAGGAGCGCCAGCACGCCGGGCGCGAGCAGCATGACGTCGGCGAAGCGGATCAGCAGGAAGCCGCCGGCGTTGATGACGCCGGCATGGAGCAGCGCCGAGACGGGCGTCGGCGTCTCCATCACCTCCGTCAGCCAGCCGTGGAACGGGAACTGCGCCGATTTCAGCAGCGCCGCGAGCGCCAGCAGCGCCGCCGCCCAGGAGACGCCGGCCGGCGCGACGCCCGCGCGGGCGGCCTCCAGGATCGCCGCGATGTCGGTCGTGCCGTAGCCGTCGGCCAGCAGCCACGCCGCCGCGATCATCGCCACGTCGCCGAGCCGGGCCGTCACCTCCTTCTTCCGCGCCGCGCGCTGCGCCTGCACCCGCTCGGGGTAGAAGAGCAGCAGCTTGTGGAGGCAGACGCTGGTCGCGATCCACGCCACGACGAAATGCGCGAGCGTGCCGGCCTGCACCAGCAGCGTCACCGCGCCGAGGGTGGTCGCGATCCAGCCGGTGAAGGCGCCCTGCCGCGCCGAGCCGTCCATGTAGTTGGCCGAGTAGCGCAGCACGACCCAGCCGACGAAGGAGACGAGCAGCAGCATCGGCGCGCTGACCGCGTCGAGCCGCGGCGCGAGCGCGAGCGCCCCGGCGCCGAGCGACGGCCCCGTGCCCGGACCGGCGGACGCCAGCGCCAGCAGCGCGACCAGCGCCGTCGCGACCGCGAAAAGGGCGGCGCGCTCGGCGATCAGCGGCACGTCGCGCGGGCGCATGCCGGGGTCTCGGAAGGCGAAGGCCGCGGCGGCGAAAAAGGCCGCGGGCGCGAGCAACGGCAGGGCGTGCGGGCTCATGGGCGTCTCCCTGGAGGACGGGGATCGCGGACTGCGACCGGAGACCGCAGCAGATAACCGATCCATGATATAAGACAAATTCATTGTGATCCGCATATCGTTCGATTAGATAGAACGATCATGGCGACCCTGAACCTGCACCACCTGCGCTATTTCCGCGCCGTCGCCCACGACGGGAACCTGACGCGCGCCGCCGAGCGGCTGAACCTGTCGCAGTCCGCCCTGTCGGTGCAGATCAGGAAGCTGGAGGAGCGGCTCGGCCATGCGCTGTTCGAGCGCCGCGGGCGGACGCTGCACCTGACGGAGGCCGGCCGCATCGCCCTCGACCACGCCGACGCGATCCACGCCGTCGGCGAGGAGCTGACGGCGACGCTGGCGCAGACGGGGCGCGCGCGGGCGGCGCTACGGGTCGGGGCGCAGGCGACGCTGTCGCGCAACTTCATGATCGGCTTTCTGCGCCCGGTGCTCGGGCGGCCGGACGTCGACGTGATCATCCGGTCGGGCGGCCCGGCGGAGCTGCTCGCCGCGCTCGAGACGCTGAACCTCGACCTCGTGCTGATGAACCGCCCCCCGGCGCGCGACGGCGTCAGCGCCTTCATCGCACGCCGCCTCGCGGAGGAGCCGGTGAGCCTCGTCGGCTCCCCCGCCCGCATCGGCGCGACCCGCGACGTCGCCGCGCTGATCGGGGAACACCCGGTGATCCTGCCGACGCGCGACAGCGCGGTGCGGCTCGCCTTCGACGCGCTGGCGAGCCGGCTCGATGTCCGCCCTCAGATCGCGGCGGAAGTCGACGACATGGCGATGATGCGTCTGCTCGCGGTCGAGGACGTCGCCCTCGCCGTTCTGCCGCCCATCGTGGTGCGCGACGAGCTCAACGCCGGGCGGCTGCTGGAGGCCGCCCGGCTGCCCGACATCGTCGAGCCGTTCTACGCCGTCACGCTGGAGCGGCGCTTTCCGAACCCGCTGGCGCAGGCGCTGCTTGAGGCGGCGCCGGCGCGGTGAGCGGTCAGTGGACGCGGCCCGCCACCTCGGTCGCGTAGCGCTCCTTCATCTCCTCCACCGCCTTGGCGTGCTTGGCGGCGAGGTCGGGGCGCAGCTTCTCGGCGCGCGCCGCGGCGTCCATCGTCGGCAGGTGGTGGCCCTGGAAATGCGGCATCACATGGCGGGCGATCAGCTCGTAGCTGCGGTGGGTCGCCTCGGGGTTGGCCCAGTTGTGGGCGAGCATCAGGTAGGCCCCGAAGCCGCCGTTCGACTGCGCCATCAGCCGCTCGATCTGCGCCACCGCCATGTCGGGCGTGCCGATGGCGCCGAAGCCCGACTCGTTCACGAAGGCGATCATCTCGTCGAGGTTGTCGCCGGGCACCGCCATCTGCGGGAAGGCCGCCACCGCCTGGAAGTAGTGGAACCACTGCTCCATGCCGTAGGCGACGTCGCGCCTGGCCTGCTCCATGGTCTCTGCGATGTGGACGAGACCGACGAGCCGCCACTTCGAGCGGTCGACCGTGTGCCCGGCCTCCGTCGCCTCGGCCTCCATCACGTCCCAGTGCAGCGCCAGCGCGTCGAAGCCCGCCGCGGTCGTCGCCCCGATGGAAAGGAGCCCGAGGCCATGCTTGCCCGCGAGCCGCGGCCCGGCCGGCGAGGCCACGCCCGCCGCGCAGATGTCGAACAGCGGGTTGGAGTAGGGCCGCAGGTGCAGCCGCGCCTCGCGCAGGTCCCAGCGGTCGTTCCGGAAGGTGACGGGCTCCTCGGAGCGCAGCAGCTTCACGATCACGCCGAGGCTGTCCTCCAGAAGCTGGCGCGTCTGGGTCGGCTCGATGCCGATCATCCGCGCGTCGGTCGGCAGGGCGCCGGGGCCGACGCCGAGCATCACCCGCCCGCGCGTCAGGTGGTCGAGCATCACGATGCGCTCGGCCACCCACAGCGGGTTGTGGTAGCTGAGCGACACGACGCCGGTGCCGAGCTTGATGTGCTTCGTCCGCTCGGCGGCGACGCCGATGAAGATCTCCGGGCTCGCGATGATCTCCGAACCGGCGGAATGGTGTTCGCCGACCCACGCCTCGTCATAGCCGCAGCGGTCGAGCCAGCGGATCAGCTCGAGGTCCTGCTCCAGCGCGAGGGTGGGGTTGATCCCCGGCTTGTGAAACGGCGCAAGAAAGATGCCGAAGCGCAGACGATGGCCCATGAGGTCCTCCCAGGTGTCTTGTTATGCACCCGAGAGTGACGGCCTTCCGCGCGCCTTTCAACCGCGACACGCGGAGGCCCCGCGCGCCCTCACGCCGCGTCGAGCGGCGCGCAGGCGGCGGCCAGCCATGCGGCCGTCTCCGCATCGACCTGCGGTCCGATCTTCTCCAGCACGGCCGCGTGATAGGCGTCGAGCCACGCCCGCTCTGCCGGGTCGAGCAGACCGGGGTCGATCAGGCGGCGGTCGATCGGAACCCACGTCAGCGTCTCGAAACCCATCATCGGCCGCGCGCCGTCCGGCAGCGGCTCGGCGGGCGAGACGACGATCAGGTTCTCGATGCGGATGCCGAAGCGTCCTTCCAGATAGCAGCCCGGCTCGTTCGACAGGATCATGCCGGCAACCAGCGGCTCGGCGCCCCGCTTCGACAGGCTCTGCGGCCCCTCGTGCACCGAGAGGAAGGCGCCGACGCCGTGCCCGGTGCCGTGGTCGTAGTCGTGGCCCGCCCGCCAGAGGGCGACGCGCGCGAGCCCGTCGAGATCGCGGCCGGCGGTCTTCTCGGGGAACCGCGCGCGGCTGATGGCGATCATGCCCTTCAGGACCAGCGTGAACAGCCGCCGCGCCTCGGGGTCCGGCGCGCCCACGGCGATGGTGCGGGTGACGTCCGTCGTGCCGTCGCGGTACTGGCCGCCGCTGTCGACAAGCAACAGTTCGCCCGCCCGCACCGGCCGGTCGGTCTTGCGGGTGACGCGATAGTGCACGATCGCGCCGTGCTCGCCGGCGCCGCAGATCGTGTCGAAGGCGATGTCGGTGAGGCCGTTGTCCTCGCGTCGGAACGCCTCCAGCCGCTTGACGACGGCGATCTCGGTCAGGGCGCCCGACGGCGCGGCCGTGTCGAGCCAGCAGAGGAACCGCGCCATCGCCGCCCCGTCGCGCAGGTGCGCGGCGCGGGCGCCGTCGAGTTCGGCGGCGTTCTTGATCGCCTTGGGCAGGATGCACGGGTCGCGCCGCCAGATCACGCGCGCCCCCGCGGCCTCCAGCCGCCGGCTCACCCAGACCGGCGCGCTGTCGCGGTCGACCAGCGCCGCGGCCCCCGCCAGCGCGTCGAGGGCGGCGCCGAAGGCCTGCGGCGCGGCCACCGTCACCGCATCGCCGAGATGCGCCTGCGCCGTCGCGTCGATCTTGTCCGGTTCGGTGAACAGATCGACCCGGCCGTCGGCGTGCAGCAGGGCGAAGGCGAGCGGCGCGGGGCTGCGCGGCACGTCCTCGCCGCGGATGTTGAGCAGCCAGGCGATCGAGTCGGGCAGCGTCAGCACCGCCGCCGCCGCGCCCGCCTCGGCGACGCTGGCGGCGATCCGCGCGCGCTTCTCCGCCGCGCTCTCGCCGGCGAAGGCGTCCGGGTGCGGCCGGATCGCGCCGGCGGGCGGCGGCGGCTGGTCGGGCCACACGGCGTCGAGCGGGTTGGTCTCGACGAACCGGACCGATCCGCCCGCCTTCGCCGCCGCCGCCTCGACCTTCGCCGCCTGCGCGGCCGTGTGCAGCATGGGGTCGAGCCCCACCACGCCGCCCTCGGGCAGCGTCTCGGCGAGCCAGGCCTCCGGCGTCGCGTCGGCGAGCGCGACAACCTCGAAGGCGCTTTGGTCCACCTGCGCGCGGCCCTGCAGCCGGTAGCGCCCGTCCACGAACAGGGCGGCCCGGGCGCGCAGCGCGACGCAAAGGCCGGCGGAGCCCGTGAAGCCTGTCAGCCAGGCGAGGCGCTCGTCGCGCGCGGCGACCGTCTCGCCCTGATGCGCGTCGGCGCGCGGCACGAGAAAGCCCTCGAGACCTTCCGCCTCCAGGCGTGCGCGGAGCGCGGCCAGCCGCGCCGGCCCGTCGTCGGCGTGATCGGGCGGGTCGAATATCTGGAACATGGCCTGACCTTTTGGAGCCTGCGTCGGGATAGGGCCCAATTCTCCGCCCACGCGCAAGCAGCCGGGCGTCCGATGATCGCGCGTCGCAACGGCGGGCGCGACGAGGGATCGGTCAGCCGCTCGGCCAGACGGCGAGCGCGGGGCCTTCTTCAGCGACGTCCGCCGGCTCGAAACCGATGAGCGCGATCAGGCGCGCCCCGTCCGCGCCTTCGAGCAGCAGCCGCTCCTGCACGCGGCCGCGCCGCCAGCCGCGCGGCTCGCGCCATCCGGTGAACACCGCGCCGTCGTCGAGCATCAGCAGCCGGGCGCCGCCGTTGTCGGCGAGCTCGCCCACCGCCACCGGCCCGCCGGCGTCGAAGAAGGCGACGCGGACGCCTCGGCCGTCCGGCGCGTCGACCTCCTCGGCGATCAGCGGCCGCCCGCCGAAGCGGCCGTCGCCCACCAGCCGGCCGCCGACGCCCTCGGCGTAGGCGTAGGCGTCGACCGGCGCGAGCAGCACGTCGTCGACCGCGATCACCCGGCAGCCGCAGGCCGCCGCGTCGCCGGCCTCCGCAAGGGCTTCGAGGCAGGCGCCGAGCGCGCGCGAAACCGCGTCGGCGCGCGTCGCCCCGACGGGGCCCGCCGCGATGGCCGCCGCCGGGCAATGCCGCGGCGGATCGCCGAGCGCAAGCGCGCGCGGCGTCGGCGCGTCAAGGAAGCGCCGACCGATGGGAGAGCGTGCGATGAAGGGCGCGCGCTCCTGCTCGACGGACGTCACCGGCGCGGGCGCGCCAGCCTCGAAGCGCTCCATGAGGCGGGTTGCGGCGGACACGTCGGCGGCGCTCCGAGCCACGATCGCAGCCCCCTCCGCGACCCTGAGCGTCGGCTGCGCTGGCGTGGGCGGCGCGCTGACGCACCCTGCCGCAGCCAGCGCTGCGGTTGCGAGGAACGATGACGGTTTCCGCATCGAGGACATTAACTCAAAATTTTCACGAGGGCCGATTCGACGATAGTGCATACTGAGAAACCCTCTGTTAACGTCCGCCGACGGGGTGGGGTGCGAGGACATTTTGGTGGAGCAGGACGATCGACCTGAGCCGGTGTTGGTGAATGGCCGGGTCAAATGGTACGATTCCGTGCGTGGTTACGGGTTCGTGGTCGCGGAAGGGTGGGAACAGGACATCCTGACGCACGCGAACTGCGTCCGCGCGTCGGGCCGGGCGACGCTCCCGGAAGGCGCTCCGATCCGGATCGAGGCGCTGCTGTTCGATCGCGGTTGGCAGGCGGTGACGATCATCGACGTCGGCGAGGCCCCGGCCATCGAGGGACTTGCTGAAAGGCCTACGGATTTCGCCCGTGACGTGCCTCAGGACGGCCCTTTCCAGCCGGCGCGGGTGAAATGGTTCGACCGCAGCAAGGGCTTCGGATTCGTGAACGTGTTCGGCGCCCCGGACGACGTCTTCATTCATATGGAGGTGCTGCGGCGGAGCGGTCTGCCCGATCTGGCCCCCGGCGAAGGCGTCGCGGTGCGCGTGGCCCAGGGCCCGCGCGGCCTGATGGCGGTCGAGGTGCGCCACTGGGAGGAGGTTCCCCCGGACCGAATCGCGATCGGCGCGGCATGATTCGACTGGCGCTCGCCGGCCTGCTGCTCGCCGGAGCGGCCCGTGCGGCCTGCGCTCCCGACATCGTGGAGATCGAGACGGCGGATCGCGTGGTGGCCTTCGCCGTGGAGATCGCCGACACGCCGGAGACCCGCGCGCAGGGGCTGATGTTCCGCGACGATCTTCCTCCAGACGCCGGCATGCTCTTCCTCTGGCCCGACGCGGCGCCGCGCGTCTTCTGGATGGAGAACACGCCGCTGCCGCTCGACATGCTGTTCATCGACGCGACGGGACGGGTCTGCGGGCTGGTGGAGCGCGCCGAGCCCTTCACGCGCGACCCGCGCCCGTCGGGTTGCGACGCGCTGGCGGTGCTCGAGGTCCACGGCGGCCTCGCCGAGGCGCTCGGCGTGCGCATCGGCGCACGGCTGCGCCACCCGGCCTTCGGCGACGCCGCGGCCTGGCCCTGCGACTGACGCCGCCGCGGCTTGCCGCGCCCGGCGCCCTCGCCTAGAGACGCGGGCGGTTCGCAGCGGAGGATCGCATGGCCCGGCCGAAGAAAGTGGTGCTCGCCTATTCGGGCGGCCTCGACACCTCGATCATCCTGAAATGGCTGCAGGTCGAGCGCGGCTGCGAGGTGGTGACCTTCACCGCCGATCTCGGCCAGGGCGAGGAGCTCGGGCCGGCGCGCGCCAAGGCGGAGCTGATGGGCGTGAGGCCCGAGCACATCTTCATCCGCGACGTGCGCGAGGAGTTCGTGCGCGATTTCGTGTTCCCGATGTTCCGGGCGAACGCGGTCTACGAAGGGCTCTACCTGCTCGGCACCTCCATCGCGCGGCCGTTGATCGCCAAGCACCTCGTCGAGATCGCCCGCGAGACCGGCGCCGACGCCGTCGCCCATGGCGCGACCGGCAAGGGCAACGATCAGGTGCGCTTCGAACTCTCGGCCTACGCGCTGGAGCCGGACATCCAGGTGATAGCGCCCTGGCGCGAGTGGGACCTGACCTCGCGCACCCGGCTGATCGAATGGGCCGAGGCGCATCAGGTGCCGGTGCCGAAGGACAAGCGCGGCGAAGCGCCGTTCTCGGTCGACGCGAACCTCCTGCACACCTCCTCGGAAGGCAAGGTGCTGGAGGATCCGGCCGCCGAGGCGCCGGAGTTCGTCTATCAGCGCACCGTCGCGCCCGAGGACGCGCCGGACGCGCCGCAGTATCTCGAGATCGCCTTCGAACAGGGCGACGCGGTGGCGGTCGACGGCGAACGGCTGTCGCCGGCGGCGCTGCTCCAGCGGCTGAACGAGATCGGCGGCGCCCACGGCGTCGGGCGGCTCGATCTGGTCGAAGGGCGGTATGTCGGCATGAAGTCCCGCGGCGTCTACGAGACGCCGGGCGGCACGGTGCTGCTCGCCGCCCATCGCGGGATCGAGAGCATCACCCTCGACCGCGGCGCGGCGCATCTGAAAGACGAGCTGATGCCGCGCTACGCGGAGCTGATCTATTACGGCTACTGGTTCAGCCCCGAGCGCGAGATGCTGCAGGCGGCCATCGACCTCAGCCAGAAGCACGTCACGGGAACCGTGCGCCTCAAGCTCTACAAGGGCGGCGTCTCGGTGGTGGGGCGGTCCTCGCCGTTCAGCCTCTACTCCGAGCAGCACGTGACCTTCGAGGACGACGCCGGCGCCTACGACCAGAAGGACGCGCAGGGCTTCATCAAGATCAACGCGCTGCGCCTGCGGCTGCTCGCGATGCGGGACAAGCGCCTGAAGGGATGAGGCTTCCCGGCCCGGCGCTGCCTGTCGACGCGGCGCTGCCGGCGCTGCTGGCCGCGCTCGGCGCAGGGCGGAACGCGGTGCTGGAGGCGCCGCCCGGCGCCGGCAAGACCACGCGGGTTCCCCTTGCGCTGCTCGGCGAGCCGTGGGCGGCGGGGCGGATCGTGATGCTGGAGCCGCGCCGCCTCGCCGCCCGCGCGGCGGCCGCAAGGATGGCGGCGACGCTCGGCGAGCCGGTCGGGCTCACCGTCGGCTTCCGCATCCGCGGCGAGACCCGCGTCTCGGGCGCCACGCGGATCGAGGTCGTCACCGAAGGCGTGCTGACGCGGATGCTGCAGGCCGACCCCGGCCTCGACGGCGTCTCGGCGGTGATCTTCGACGAGATCCATGAACGCTCGCTCAACGCCGATCTCGGCCTCGCCTTCTGTCTCGAGTCGCAGGCCGCGCTGCGCCCCGACCTCCGGCTCATCGCCATGTCGGCCACCCTCGACGCCGGCCCGCTCGCGGCGCTGATGGGCGCGGCGCGGGTCGTCGCGGAAGGCCGGACGTTTCCCGTCGAGACGCGATGGGCGGCGCAGCCGGTCGACACGCGGACGCCCGCCGCCTTGGCGGCGGCGGTGGCTGACGCGACGCTGGCGGCCCTGGACGCGGACGGCGACGTCCTCGCCTTCCTGCCCGGCGTCGGCGAAATCGCGCGGGCGGCGGCCCGGCTGACGCCGCGCCTGCCGGGCGACGTCGACCTCCACACGCTCCACGGCGACGCGCCGCCGGGGCGGCAGGACGCGGCGCTGGCGCCCGCACCCAAGGGGCGGCGGAAGGTTGTGCTTGCGACGGCTGTCGCCGAAACCTCCCTGACCGTGGAGGGCGTGCGGGTGGTGGTCGACGCCGGCCGCGCCCGGCGCGCCCGGTTCGACCCCGGATCGGGCATGACGCGCCTCGTCACCGAGCGCGTCAGCCGCGCCGAGGCCGACCAGCGCCGCGGCCGCGCCGGGCGGCAGGGGCCCGGCGTCTGCTTCCGGCTCTGGACAAAGGCGGAGGAAGGCGGGTTTCCCGCCTTCGCCTTGCCCGAGATCGCCGTCGCGGACCTCGCGCCGCTCGCGCTCGACGTCGCCGCATGGGGCGCGGCCGACCCGGCGGCGCTGCCCTTCCTCGACCCGCCGCCGGCCGCGGCCTACGCCGAAGCGCAGGCGCTGCTCCGCGCGCTCGGGGCGCTCGACGGAGACGACCGCGCAACATCGCGCGGTCGGGCGCTCGCCGCCGCGCCCGTGCATCCGCGGCTCGCGCGCATGGCCGCGGACTGCGCCGAGGCGGACCGGCCCACCGCCGCGGCGCTCGCGGGGCTGCTTTCCGACCGCGACCCCCTGCGCGGGACCGGCGCGGGCGCCGACGTCGCGCGCCGGCTGGCGGCCTACGCCCGGCCTGCGTCCGCCCCGGAGGCCGCCCCCGAGGCCGACCGCGCGGCGCTGGCGCGCGCGCGGGAGACGGCGCGACGTCTGCACCCCGCCGGCGGCGCGGTGGACCCCGAAGCGGCGGGGCGCGTGCTGGCCCTCGCCTATCCCGACCGCATCGCGCAGCGCCGGCCCGGACCCGAGCCGCGCTATCGCCTCTCGGGCGGCAAGGGCGCGCGGCTCGACGCGGGCGACGCGCTGGCCGCCCTGCC
The DNA here is from genome assembly GCA_007693835.1 of Paracoccaceae bacterium. Taxonomy (GTDB): domain Bacteria; phylum Pseudomonadota; class Alphaproteobacteria; order Rhodobacterales; family Rhodobacteraceae; genus Rubrimonas. The sequence goes on from RECW01000131.1 coordinate 19,898, forward strand.
CTTCCTCGTCGCCGCCGATCTCGACGGCGACCCGCGCGAGGCGCGCATCCGGCTCGCGGCGGCGCTGACGCGCGACGAGGCGGAAGCGGCCGTTCCGACCGAAACCGTGCGCCTCGTCGGCTGGGACGCGCGCGCGCGCGCCGTCGTCGCGCGGCGGGAGCGACGGCTCGGCGCGCTCGTGGTCGAGACGACCCCGCTCGCGGACGTCGATCCCGCCGAAACCGCCGCCGCCATGGCCGAGGGCGTGCGGACTCTGGGCCTCGACGCGCTGCCGTGGACGGCCGCCGCGCGGAGCCTGCGCGCGCGCCTCCGCTGGCTCGCCAGCCGGCGACCCGACGCCGAGTCGCCCGACTGGTCCGACGCCGCGCTGCTCGCGTCGCTCGATGACTGGCTCACGCCATGGCTCACCGGCATGCGCCGCGCCGAAGACCTCGCGCGCCTCGATCTGGCGGCGGTCCTGCGCGCGGCGCTGTCGCGCGAGGCGCTGGCGCTGCTCGACCGCGCCGCGCCCGCCGCGCTGCGGACGCCCGCAGGCCCGTCGGCGCCCATCGACTACACGGCCGACCCGCCGACCGCCGCCGTGCGCCCGCAGTGGCTGTTCGGTCTCGACGCGCATCCGTGCGTCGACGGCGCGCCGCTGCGGCTCGACCTCGTGTCGCCGGCGGGGCGTCCGATCGCGGCGACGTCGGACCTGCCGGGCTTCTGGCGCGGCGGATGGGCGGAGACGCGCAAGGCGCTCCGCGGCCGCTACCCCAAGCACCCGTGGCCGGAAGACCCGCTCGCCGCCCCCGCCACGACCCGGGCGAAGCCGCGCGCCTGAGAGGGGGCGGCTGGACAGGGCGCGCGGCCCGCTCCATGGTCCGCCGCCGTTTTCACGCAGAGCGCCGCCCATGTCCCTCGACGCCGTTCTGGCCCTCGCGGCCCTCGCCCTCGCCTCGACGTGGACGCCGGGGCCGAACAACATCATGCTCGCGAACTCCGGCGCCACCTTCGGCTGGCGGGCGACCTGGCCGCACGCCTTCGGCGTGGCGCTCGGGTTTCCGCTGATGGTGTTCGTCCTCGCGCTCGGGCTGGGCGAACTGTTCCGCGAGCACGCGGCGCTGCGCGAAGGCCTGCGTTGGGCGGGCGCGGCGCTGCTCGTCTGGCTCGGGTGGAGGATCGGCGCGGCGGGGCGGGCGCAGGCGCAGGGCCGCGCGCGGCCGTTCACCTTCGCCGAAGCCGCCGCCTTCCAGTGGATCAACCCGAAGGCCTGGGCGATGGCGGTCTCGATCCCGGCCGCCTTCGTCACCGGCGCGGCGCCGATCCGCGAGGCGCTGGTCTGCGCCGGCGTCTTCGCCGCCTCGGGGCTCGGCTCGGCGCACGGCTGGGCGGCGTTCGGCGCGGCGATCCGTCGCCTGCTGGCGACCGGCCGGCGGCTGATCGCCTTCAACGCGGTGATGGGGTTGATGGTGGCGGCGTCGGGCGTGTGGCTCGCGGTGACGGGCTGACGCCTCAGCCCATCGCGCCGCAGACGGCGGCGATCAGCGGGTCGCCCTCGCCGAGCGCGAGCCATGCGAGGCCCACCGGCAGGCCGTCGTCGTCGAAATCCGCCGTCGCCGGCACGTCGGCGCGGCGCCCCGCGGCGCAGTCGACCATCTGGGTCGAGACGCGCGTCGGGGCGTAGCGTTCGAGCAGGAACAGATCGACCATCGCCATCGCGGGATGGGCCGGGTGGCGGCGCGCCGTGGTCGGATCGACCGCCGCGAAGCGGCTCACCATCGGCGCCACGAGCGTCCATGGCTGGATCGCCTGCGAACTCTCCACCCGCGAGGTGACCACGAAGCTGTCGGGCAACGCCCCCGCGGTGCGGCTGAACCACGAGTAGTCGTTCCACATGGTGAAGCCGAGCATCGCCGCGCCCGCAGAGGCCGGGATCAGCCAGCGGACGTCGCGGCCGACCCAGCGGCTGACCACGAAAGACACGCAGGCCGCCAGAACCGCCGCCATCAGCGCGCCGATGAACGTCCAGATCACGGCGTCAGCCGCCCATGCCGTGGCTCTGCGCGGCGGCGGACTGCATGGTCTTCACCACCACGAAGGCGTCCTTCAGGTGATTGCGCTCGAGCTCCGACAGCATCGCGGGCGGCATGAAGTTGTCGGGCCTGCTCCCCTCGCGGATCAGCCGCGCCTGATGCTCGAGGCGCAGATCCGCGATGGTGTCGTAGGCGTCGAGCAGGTCGCGCGCGCCGGAGCCGCTCAGCACCTTCGCCTCGACGGCCGCCTCGAGGCGTTCGCGGGTGTTCACCACCGTCAACCCGCCCATCAGCGCATAGACCCGGCCGAGGTCGACGATCGGCACGACGCCCGAGAGCTTCATGTCGACCGTGTCCTTGTGCTCGCCGGAGCGGATCAGCGCCATGCCGCGAAACAGGCCGAGCGGCGGCTGATGCTTCAGCGAGTTCCTCACCATGTGCATGCGGAAGATCGAGTTCTTCCGCGCCGCCGCCAGCGTCTCCTCCTGCATGCCGTCGAACAGGCTGGTCTCGCCGGCGATGGCGCGCAGGTCGAACATCACGGAGGCGAGCATCTGCGCCTCCTCGTCCGGTTGCGCGATCCACTTGCGGAAGTAGCCGCGCCACGCCTTCGCCGGCTGACGCCAGCGCGGGCTGGTCGCCATCATGTCGCCGGGGCAGTAGACGTAGCCCGCCGCGTTCAGACCGTCGGAGACGTATTTCGCGAAGGCTTCGAAGTAGGCGCCGTGTTCAGAGGAGTCGTAGGCGTCGTCGAGGATGAGGCAGTTGTCCTGATCCGAGACGCCGGTCTGCTCGCGCCGGCCCTGGCTGCCGCAGGCCGCCCAGAGATAGGGCACGGGCGCCGGGCCCAGCGCCTCCTCCGCCAGCGCGATGAGACGGCGGGTCAGCGCGTCGGCGACAGACGTCACGATCCGCCCGACGTCGTAGGCGCCGACGCCCGCGCCCACCATCTGGGCCAGCAGCGTGGGGATGCGGCCGACGATCTCGGCGAATTCGGCGTGGGTGCGGCGCTTGGCGATGTCGCCCACCAGATAGACCGCCGACACCGCCTGCTTCTTGACGAGGTTGGTGGAGGTGAGGATGCCGACCAGCCGGCCGTCGTCCACCACCGGCAGGTGCGAGATCCGCCGCTCTGTCATCGCCACCAGGGCGTCGAAGCCGAGGCCGTCGGTCGAGACGGTCATCGGGCTCGCGGTCATCACGTCGCCGACCAGCGTCTCCGCGTCGCGCCCCTCGGCGATCACCCGGTCGGCGAGGTCGCCGGTCGTCAGGATGCCGACGAGCTGGCCGCCGGCGCAGACCGGCAGGCATGAGATGTCGCGCGTGCGGATGATGCGCGCGGCGTCACGGACGCTGGCCTCCGGCGAAATGGTCACCGGCTCGCCGGTCATCAGGTCGCCGATGCGCACGGAAAGCAGGTGATCGGGCGCAGCCGAGGCGTCGAGCGCCGACTGCGCGGGCGCGCGGTCGAAGAACCGCGCGAAGTGGGGATGCTCGGCCATCAGCTGCCTGAATATGTTGCGGTGCAACACATAGAGGATGACCGGCGTCCGCGCAATCGCGGTGTTGGCGGCGTTGCCGTCGCGCATCAGGCCGCGGCCGCCGAAGCACTCGCCCGGTCCGAGGCGCGCGAGCGTCTCGCCGGACTCGCTCAGCAACTCGACCTGACCGCTGAAGACGACATGGAGGCCGTCGACGGCGTCGCCGTGGCGATAGACGACCCCGCCGGCCGGGCTGCGCACGGCGGTCGCATAGGCGGCGGCCTCCTCCAGCGCGGCGGACGGCAGGGTGTCGAAAGGCGGGTTGTGGGCGACGAAGTCGAGGAAACCTGTCGAGTCCTCGCTCATCGGAAAGTCTCCCTCGTCAGGGACCGGAGACAGCGGCGGCGGGCCCGTGGGCCCGCCGCGTCTTTCAGGTCGTCACGACGCCGGTCAGTGGTCGACCGCGGCGCTCGCCCCGCGGGGGATGCGGACGCTCTCGACGAGGTCCTGCACTTCCTGCGGCGGCTCCTCGGTCGCGAGCGACACGAGGTAGGCGACGAGGAAGTTCAGCAGCGCCCCGACCGGCCCGAAGTGGCTCGGCGGGATGCCGAACAGGTAGTTCTCCGGCGACGGCGCGAGCATGTTCGTGCCGGGGATGAAGAACCAGCCGAGGTAGGTGAACAGGTAGAGGCAGGTCACGATCAGACCGACCAGCATGCCGGCGATCGCGCCGACCGAGTTCACCCGCTTCGAGAAGATCCCCATCATCAGCGTCGGGAACAGCGTCGCCGCCGCGAGACCGAAGGCGAGCGCCACCACCTGCGCCGCGAACCCCGGCGGGTTGAGGCCGAGCCAGGTGGCGAGCACGATGGCGCCCGCCATCGAGATGCGCGCCCACAGCAGCTCGCCCTGCTCCGTGATGTCCGGCTTCAGCACCGACTTGATGAGGTCGTGGCTGATCGCCGACGAGATCGCGAGCAGAAGCCCGGCCGCCGTCGACAGCGCCGCCGCGAGGCCGCCTGCGGCGATCAGCGCGATCACCCAGCCGGGCAGGTTGGCGATCTCCGGGTTGGCGAGCACCAGGATGTCCTGGTTGAAGGTCACGAGCTCGTTGCCTTCCCAGCCCCGCTCTTCGGCGATCGCCTGCATCCGCGGATTGGCGGCGTTGTAGAACTGGATGCGGCCGTCGTTGTTCTTGTCCTCCCAGCCGAGCAGACCGGTCTGCTGCCAGGTGAGCATCCAGTTGTAGGCGGGGTCGGTCTGGATGGTCTCCAGCGACACCGCCTCGCCCTCGGCGCCCTCAGGCCAGAACTGGGTGGCGATGTTCAGCCGCGCCATCGCGCCGACCGCCGGAGCGGTGAGATAGAGCAGCGCGATGAAGACCAGCGCCCAGCCGGCCGACCAGCGCGCGTCGGCCACCTTCGGCACGGTGAAGAAGCGGATGATCACGTGGGGCAGACCCGCGGTGCCGATCATCAGCGAGAGCGTGAACAGCGCCATGAGCCAGGGCGAGGTGCCTGCGGTGTAGGCGTTGAAGCCGAGGTCGTCCAGCACTTCGTTGAGGGTGGTGAGCAGCGGCTGGCCCGATTCGAGGTGGGTGCTGAACAGGCCGAGCGGCGGGATCGGGTTGCCGGTCAGCTGGAACGAGATGAACACCGCCGGGATCGTGTAGGCGACGATCAGCACGCAGTACTGGGCCACCTGCGTGTAGGTGATGCCCTTCATGCCCCCGAGCACGGCGTAGCAGAACACCACCGTGGAGGCGATGAACAGGCCCGTCGTCGCGTCGACTTCAAGGAAGCGCGAGAAGGCGACGCCGGCCCCGGTCATCTGGCCGATCACGTAGGTGATGGAGATGACGAGGAGGCAGATCACCGCCACCATGCGCGCGGTGGTCGAATAGAACCGGTCGCCGACGAACTCGGGCACCGTGAACTTGCCGAACTTGCGCAGATAGGGCGCGAGCAGCATCGCCATCAGCACGTAGCCGCCGGTCCAGCCCATGAGGAACGAGCTGTTGTTGTAGCCGACGAAGGCGATGAGGCCCGCCATCGAGATGAACGACGCCGCCGACATCCAGTCCGCCGCCGTCGCCATGCCGTTCGTCACCGGGTGGACGCCCTGGCTGGCGGCGTAGAACTCCGCGGTCGAGCCGGCGCGGGCCCAGATCGCGATGCCGATGTAGAGCGCGAAGCTCGCGCCCACGACCAGCAGGTTGAGCGTGAATTGATCCATTTTTCTTCCTCAGCCCCTGATCGCGATCACTCTTCGTCGACGCCGAATTCGCGGTCGAGCTGGTTCATGCGCCACGCGTAGAAGAAGATCAGCGCGAGGAACACGAGGATCGACCCCTGCTGGGCGAACCAGAAACCGAGGTCCGTGCCCCCGATCGGGATGCCGGCGACCAGAGGCCGGAGCAGGATGCCGAAGCCGAAGCTCGCCAGCGCCCAGATGGCCAGACTGATGTAAATGAGCCTCACGTTCGCCTTCCAGTAGGCGGCGCCGCTCTTGTCGTCTTCCATCGACTTCCCCCTTGAGTGCGTCGACATCGTCGACGGTTGCTGTTCTGGACGTCTCGATCGACGCCGATTGGACATGTTTCTTGGCCTCCGGCCCTTGCCGGACGCATGTTTCTCACCCTTACGCCGAAGCGCCGAAGTTTCGCAATATTGTTTCTCCGCATGCGCCTGCGACTAACGGAACCGCAAGCGCTCCCACCCCGCCGCGGCGACGGCGACCGTGATCAGGATGCGCGCGACGTGGTGCGCGGTGACGAAGATGGGGCTCGCGTTCAGCGACAGCGCGACCAGCCCCATCTCCACCACGCCGCCGGGGGCGAGCGCGAGCGTCATCTCGGCCACCGGCGCGTATCCGGTCGCCGCGGCGACCAGCGCGAGCGCCGCGCCGAGGGCGAGAGAGGCGCCCACCGTAAGCCCCGCCAGCGCGAGGCAGCGGCCGAGCGCCGCGCGACCGACGCCCACGAAGCGCAGGCCCAGCGTCACCCCGATCACCAGCTGCGCGAGCGCCACCAGCGAGGGCGGCGGCGCGGCGTCGGTCCATCCCAGCCCGTGGAACAGCCCGCTGAGCAGGAGCGGGCCGGTGATCTGCGCCGCAGGCAGGCCGATCCTGTGGCCGGCCCACCAGCCCGCGACGCCCGCGGCGACCAGCAGGAGCGCGTCGCGCAGCCCCATCTCGCCGGCCGCGACGCTCTCGCCCGCCGCGCTGCCGACCGGACGGCCCTCGATGGCCGAGAACACCAGCGGCACCACCGTCACGACGAGCGCGATGCGACCGAACTGCAGCACCGTCAGCGCCGCCATGTCGGCGCCGCGCGCCGCGCCCATCTCGATGGATTCGTAAAGGCCCCCGGGCATGGCGGCGAAGAACGCGGTCGCCCGCGACAGACCGCCGAAGCGGCGGAGCAGGACGTAGTTCAGCGCATGCGACGTCGGCACGAAGGCGGCCACGAACAGAAGACCGGGCCACCAGCGCGGGATCGACGCCGCGACCTCCGGCGTCAGCGCCGCGCCGATCAGCACGCCGATGACGGGAACGCAGACCGTGCGCAGCGCAGGCGGAAACGCCGGCGGCGCGCCGAAAAGCCGGAGATCGAGCGCCGCGGCGAGGCCCGTCGCGGCGAGACCGCCGACCAGCCACGGCAGCGGCAGCCCCGCCGCCTGCGCCGCCGCCCCTCCAGCGCCGCCGAGCGCGAGGGTCGCGAGCCAGCGCAGCAGGAGCAGGAGGGACGGCGTCTGCATCGACATGGGGCGGGAAGCTCCGTGGACGGGGGGCGACGCGCGGGGGCGACGCGCGGGGGCGACGCGGGGACGACACGGCATGGGCCGACGGCGTCGACCGCGCAAGAGCCCCGGCGGCGGTCGCCGGATGCGCGCCTCGCGAAAGCCCGACCGCCCGCAGGCGACGCGCGGCGCCGCCATGGCCCGCCCCGGCCGAATCAGACAGGGCGCCCCGGCGCGGCGACTCCCGCCCTTCGCGGAACCGATACGGGCTTCGCGCGACGCCCGCCGCATCGCCCCTCGCCATCGGCGCGCGCAGGCGATAAACGGCGGACGGCATGGGCGGCTTTCGAGCCCCGCGCCTCCAAAACGACCGGAGCGAACGATGAGCGACCAGAAGAACATGATCATGGCGGCGGCGCTGAGCTTCGTCGTGATCCTCGTCTGGCAGGTGTTCTTCGCGCCGCCCGCGGTCATCGACGACGCGACGCAGGTCGCCGAGCGCGCCTTCGACGGGGCGGCCGCGCCGCAACCGCTCGACGGGACGCCCGGCACGGTCGAGGTCGCGACGCCCGAGGCGGCGCTGGCGGCCGCCGAGCGCATCGACATCCGCACGCCGAAGCTGTCGGGCACCCTCTCGCTGAAAGGCGGGCGCATCGACGAACTCTCGCTGCTCGCCTTCCGCGAGACGCTGGACCCCGACAGCCCCAACGTCGAACTGCTGACGCCCTTCGGCGCGCAGCACCCCTACTACGCGGTCTGGGGCTGGATCCCGACGCGCGACGCGCCCGCCGGCCCGACGCCCGGCGCCGACACGCTGTGGAGCGTCGAAAGCGGCGACGCGCTTTCGCCGGGCCGCCCGGTGACGCTGGTCTGGGACAACGGCTCGGGCCTCGTGTTCCGCCGCACGATGCGGGTCGACGAGAACTACATGTTCACCATCGAGCAGTCGGTCGAGAACCTGACCGACCGCCCGGTGACGCTCGCCCCCTACGGCATCATCGCGCGCCACGGCGTGCCGCCGACCATCGGCTTCTACATCCTCCACGAAGGCGGCATCGGCATGACCGACGGTCGCCTCCACGAGTTCAGCTACTCGAACATCCTCGACCTCGCGCGCGACCCGGCGGAGGGCGGCCCGGCCGAGCGCCTGCCCGTGGCGAGCAACGGCTGGCTCGGCTTCACCGACAAGTACTGGCTCGCGGCGATGGCGGGCGGCCCGGACCGACCCTTCACCGCCGTCTTCCGCGCGGTCGAGACGGCGCAGGGTCCGGTGTTCCAGAGCGACCTGCGCCAGCCCGCGGTGACCGTCGCCCCCGGCGCGGCCGAGATCGCGTCGAGCTTCTTCTTCGCCGGCGCCAAGGACACGCGGCTGCTGCAGGCCTACGAGCGCGACCTCGGCATCGACGGGCTGATCAACGCAGTCGACTGGGGCTGGTTCTTCTTCCTGACCAAGCCGATCTTCCAGTTGCTGATGATCGTCAACGACGTGATCGGCAACATGGGCTGGTCGATCATCGCGCTCACCTTCATCATCAAGGCGGCGCTGTTCCCGCTCGCGTGGAAATCCTTCGTCTCCATGTCGAAGATGAAGCAGCTCCAGCCCGAGATGGAGAAGCTGAAGGAGCGCTGCGGCGACGACAAGCAGAAGCTCCAGCAGGAGATGATCGCGCTCTACCGCAAGGAGAAGGTGAACCCGGCGTCGGGCTGTCTGCCGATCCTGCTGCAGATCCCGATCTTCTTCTCGCTCTACAAGGTGTTCTTCGTGACGCTGGAGTTGCGCCACGCGCCGTGGATCGGCTGGATCCGCGACCTCTCGGCGCCCGACCCGACGTCGTGGATGAACCTGTTCGGCCTGCTGCCGTTCAGCGCCGACTCGATCCCCGGCATCCTGTCGCTGCTCTCGATCGGCGTGCTGCCGATCATCATGGGCGTGACGATGTGGATGCAGCAGAAGCTGAACCCGGCGCCGACCGACCCGATCCAGGCGCAGATCTTCGCGATCATGCCGTTCATGTTCATGTTCCTGCTCGGCAGCTTCGCGAGCGGCCTCGTGCTCTACTGGATCGCCAACAACGTGATCACCTTCTCCCAGCAATACGCGATCATGCGCAGCCAGGGGGTGCAGGTGGACTTCCTCGGCAACGTCAAGCGCAGCTTCCGGCGGCGCAAGCCGGCGGAGTGAGGCGGTGCGCGTCGTCGAAATCCGCCGCCATCCGGTCAAGAGCGTCGGCTGGGAGGCGCTGGAGCGCGTGACGCTGACGCCCGGCGCCGCCCTGCCCTGCGACCGGCTGTGGGCGGTCGCCCACGGCGCCAGCCGCTTCCCCTTCGACGCGCCCGCCTGGAGCGACTGCGAGGAGTTCCTCCGCGTCGCCAACGCGCCCCGTCTCGCGCAGGTCCGCGCGGCGTGGGACGGCGCGCGGCTCGCCCTCTCCCACCCCGACGCGCCGCCGCTCGAAGCCGACCCGGAGACGCCCGAGGGCGCGCAGGCGATCGCCGACTGGGCGGGCGCGCTGGCCGACGGCGCCGCCGGCCCCTTCCGCCTCGCGCGCGCGCCGCAGGCGCTGACCGACACCGACTATCCCACGGTCTCGATCAAGTCCCTCGCCTCGCTCCGCGCCCTGTCGCAGCGCATGGGGGCGAGGCTCGATGCGGGCCGTTTCCGCGGCAACTTCTGGATCGACGACCTCCCCGCGTGGGACGAGGCGGAGTGGCCCGGCCGCAGCTTGCGCGTCGGCGAGGCGCTGCTCCGCGTCACCGAGCGCGTCGGGCGCTGCGCCGCGACCGAGGCGAACCCCGCGACCGGCCGGCGCGACGCTCCCGTGCGCCGGGCGCTGCATGACGCGCAGGGCGCGGCGGATTTCGGCGTCTACGCCGAGGTGGTCGAAGGCGGGGTGGTGCGCGCGGGCGACGCGCTCAGCTTCGCATGACGGATTTCTCCGACGAGGAGATCGAAGCCGCCCGCAAGCTGTTCGCCGGCCCTTGCGACTTCGCGAAGGGCGTGGTGGCGCTCGACGGCCTGCCCCCCGCAGACCGACCGGAGGTGTGCTTCGCGGGGCGCTCCAACGTCGGCAAATCGTCGCTGATCAACGCGCTGACCGGTCGCAAGGGCCTTGCGCGCGCCTCGAACACGCCCGGCCGGACGCAGGAGATCAACTATTTCGACCTCGGCGGCCGGCTGTGGCTGGTCGACCTGCCCGGCTACGGCTTCGCGCAGGCGCCGAAGGCGAAGGTCGAGGCGTGGACGCGGCTCGTCCGCGCCTACCTCGCCGGGCGCCCCACCCTCCGCCGGGTCTTCCTGCTGATCGACGCCCGCCACGGGCCGAAGCCGGTCGACGTCGAGATCATGGCCCTGCTCGACAAGGCGGCGGTCAACTGGCAGGCGGTGCTGACCAAGGCGGACAAGCCGTCGAAGGCGGACCTCGCCAGCGCCGTGGAGGCGACGCGGGCCGAGGCGCGCAAGCACCCCGCGGCCTTTCCGGACATCGCGCTCACCTCCTCCGAGAAGGGCGAGGGCCTCGCCGACCTCAAGGCGGTCGTCGCCTCTTTCCTGTGAAGCCTCCCCGCGTTCCGACGCCGCAGCCGGGCGCGCGCCGTTTTCGCCTTTAGCGACCATCCCCGTCGCCCGCGCGCGAGACGCGCCGTCAAGGCGATGCGATGCTTCCGCGCCATGCTGATCCCCTCGCTCCCCCTGCTCCCCGGCGGCGCGCCTGCGCCCGACGCCCGCGCCTTCGCGATGCTGGGCGGCGTCGAGGCCGTGGTGCGCGGCCTGTTGCTCTCCGCGACGCCGGTGCTGGCGTATCGCGCGATCGGCGACGCGCAGGCGCTCAGCGCGGTCTACACCGCGGCCGGGGTCGCGGCGCTCGGGCTCGCGCTGGTCACGCCGTGGCTCGGGCGGTTCGTGGCGCGGCGGCGGCTTTATGTCGGCTCGGCGCTCGGCTTCGTGCTCTCCGCCGCCCTCGTCGCGGCGGATGCGGACTGGGTCGTGGCGGCGATCCTCGTGAACGCGCTCGCGACCGTCGTGATGACGATCTGCTTCAACGCCTACCTGATGGACTACGTGGCGCGCGCCGATCTGGGCCGCGCCGAAAGCCTGCGGCTGTTCTGGTCGGCGGGCGCGTGGGTCGGCGGGCCGTTCCTCGGCGTCTGGCTGATGGAGACGATGGGGTCCGCCGCGCCCTTCGTCGCCTCGGGCGGCGCGGCGCTCGTGCTGATCGCCCTGTTCCTGCGGCTGCGCTTCGGCGAGGGCCGCGCGATCCGCCGCGCCAAGGGTCCGCCGCCCTCGCCGCTCGCCCACCTCGGCCGCTTCCTGCGCCGCAGGCGGCTGGTGGCGGGGTGGGCGCTCGCGACGACGCGTTCCTGCGGGTGGATGGCGTTCTTCATCTACGGACCGGTCTACGCGGTGCAGTCCGGGCTCGGGGAGTTGACCGGCGGGCTGATCGCTTCGCTCGGGTCGGCCTTCCTGTTCCTGTCGCCGGGGTTCGCGCGGGTCCTGTCGCGGCTCGGGGTGCGCAAGACGGTGGTGGCGGGGTTCGGCGGCGGCGCGCTCGGCTGGGCGCTGGCGGCCGGGTTCGCCGGCGCCGCGCCGTGGCTCGCGGTGGCCGGGCTCCTCGGCGCGGCGCTCTTCATGGCCTCGCTCGACGTCTCGGCCGGGCTGCCGTTCCTGATGGCGGTCAAGCCCGGCGAGCGGGCGGAGATGTCGTCGATCTACGCGACGTTCCGGGAAAGCTCGCTGATCGCGACGCCGGCCGCGGGCGGGCTCGCGCTCGGACTGGGGGGCATGCCGGTCGTCTTCGGGGCCGTGGCGCTCGCCTACGCCGCGGCGGGGGTCGGCGCGCGGGGGCTGCCGGCGCGGCTCGGCCTGCCGCGGATGCGCCTCGCGCCACTGGCGGCTGCGGCGCCGACGGCGTAGAAGGCGCGCCGAAACCCTCCCGAGGGAGCCGCCGATGGAGAAGTCCCGCGCCATGAAACGCGACTGGGTCGCCACCGCCCGCACGCTGAGCGAGGCGCTGCCCTTCCTCCAGCGCTACGACGACCGCGTGGTCGTCATCAAGTTCGGCGGCCACGCCATGGGCGACGACGAGGCGATGGCGCATTTCGCCCGCGACGTGGTGCTGATGAAGCAGTGCAACGTGCACCCCGTGATCGTGCACGGCGGCGGGCCGCAGATCGCGTCGATGCTCAAGCGCCTCGGCGTCGAATCGACTTTCGTCGACGGCCTGCGCGTGACGGACCGCGAGACCGTCGAGGTGGTCGAGATGGTCCTGGCGGGCGCGATCAACAAGCGCATCGTCTCGGCGATCAACGCGCAGGGCGGGCGCGCGGTGGGGCTTTCGGGCAAGGACGCGAACCTGCTGATCTGCGAGAAGCTGACCCGCACCAAGAAGGACCCCGGCAGCGCCATCGAGCAGGCGCTCGACCTCGGGTTCGTCGGCGAGCCGACGCAGGTGAACCCGGCGGTGCTGGAGACCTTCCTGCGCTCGGACTTCATCCCCGTCGTGGCCCCGGTCGGCGTCGGCCGTCAGGGCGAGACCTACAACGTGAACGCCGACACCGCCGCCGGCGCCGTCGCCGCCGCGCTCAAGGCAGAGCGGCTGCTGCTGCTCACGGACGTGGAGGGCGTGCGCGACCGCGACGGCGACGTGATCACCGACCTGTCGCCCCAGCAGTGCCAGCGCCTGATCGACGAGGGCGTGATCGCCGGCGGCATGATCCCGAAGGTCCGCACGGCGCTCGACGCGGTGGAGGGCGGCGTCGGCGCCGCGGTCATCCTCGACGGGCGCGCGCCGCACGCGGTGCTGCTCGAGCTGTTCACCGCCCACGGCGCCGGCACGCTGCTCCGCCGCTGATATACCCCTCAGCGCACGCGGGTGAGTTCCGCGGGGCCGAAGCGCGTCGCGACCGAGATGCGGTGCGGCCCCCAGAGGCCGTCGGCGAGCGGCGCGAGCGAGACCTGTATCGCGTCCGGCTCCGACAGCCGCCGCACGCCCCGCGCGTCCGGCCGATGACCCGAAACCGCGCGATACCGGATCGCGCACTCGACCACGCCGTCGGCCGCGGCGCGCGCGCCCTCGAAGGCGAGATCGAAGCGCGTCAGACCGCTGAACACCGGCGCGACCCGCCGGCAGAGCGTCTCGGGCGCCGCGTCCGCCGGCGCGGCGACAACGAGAGCCGTCAGCGGATCGAGCACGCCTTCCTTGTCGGCCTCGGCGACGGGCACGCGGCCCTCCAACACCTCGGGCGGCGGCGGAGGGGCGCTCTCCCACCGCACGGCGCGGCCGTCCTCGAAGTCGATGGCCAGCGATCCCGGCCTGCGCACGCCCTCATACGACAATCGGTGCCGCTCGGGGAAAAGGCCCTCGCCGTTCGCCGCGCCCTCTGCCGTCGCGACGCCTTCGCCGCCCCAGAACAGGAAGCGCAGCCGCGCGCGGCCTTCGAGGCGATAACGGTCGTCCACGCGTTGCGCGCGCAGGCTCGCCTCGCCGATCGGAAGACCTGCCACGGTGACGCGATAGGCGGCCGCCCCGGGGTCTTCCTTCGATGCGCCCAGAGGCGACGCGAGAAGGAAAGCGGCGGCGGCGCAAGCGAGACGGCGCATCGTTCTGGCTCCCCCGGAAGACGCTATTGTCGTCGAATGATATAGAACCCCGGGCGCGCTTGTCGCCGACTTCCGCGCTTCCGGATCTCCCGGGGCTCGCGGGCCCGCGCTGTCGCGCGCTCCGCTTCGTGGCGGCGCCATCGGATCGTCGCGCGCAGGGCCTTGCGAAAAGCGCCGCCGCGGCGGCCCGGACGGTGGGAAAACAGGCCCCGATCCCCTACTTTCGCGAAGCAGGTGCGGCGTCCAGCGACGGGGTTGTGGATGGAAGGCGAAGCGTTCTTGAGGTTCGGCGTGTTCGCCGGCGTGTTTCTGGCGATGGCCCTGTGGGAGCGGACGGCGCCGAAGCGCCAGTTGCTGTTGCCGGTCTCGGGCCGATGGACGACCAACTGGGCGATCGCGATCCTCGACACGGCGCTGGTGCGGCTGCTGTTCCCGCTCGCCGCGGTCGGCGCTGCGCTCGACGCCTCGGCGCAGGGGTGGGGCCTGTTCAACGCCCTCGGCGCGCCGTTCTGGCTCGCGTTCGCGCTTTCGGTGCTGGCGCTGGACTTCGCGATCTGGTTGCAGCACCTGATCAGCCACAAGGTTCCGGCGCTCTGGCGTCTCCATCAGGTGCACCACGCCGACCGCGACCTCGACGTGACCACGGCGATCCGGTTCCATCCGGTCGAGATCCTGCTGTCGATGGCGCTGAAGATCGGCCTCGTCTACGCCCTCGGCGCGCCGGCGGCGGCGGTGATCGCGTTCGAGATCATCCTGAACGGCATGGCGATGTTCAACCACGCCAACGTCCGCCTGCCGAAGCAGGTCGACGCCGCGCTGCGCCTCGTGGTGGTGACGCCCGACATGCACCGCGTCCACCACTCGGTGCGCCGCGCCGAGCACGACGCCAACTACGGCTTCAACCTGTCGATCTGGGACCGCCTGTTCGGCGTCTACGTCGACCAGCCGGCCGGCGGCCATCACGGCATGCGGATCGGCCTGGAACCCTATCAGGGCGAGGAGCCGGCCCGCCTCGGCTGGACGCTGGCTCTCCCCTTCCGCCGCATGAAGGCGTAACCTCCCGCGAAAAGGCGGGGGAGGATGAAGCCGTGAACCTGGCCGGCTGGCTGGCGGCCGCCGCGCGGCTGCGGGGAGACGCCCCGGCGCTGATGACCGGCGCGCGCGTCGACGCCGATTACGCAGCGTTCGCCCGGCGCGCGCAGGGGCTCTCCGCGGGGCTCGCGCGCGCGGTCGGCCTGCGGCCCGGCGCGCGTCTGGCGCTGTTTCTGAAGAACCGGCCCGAGTATCTCGAAGCCATGCAGGCTGCGTGGTGGGCCGGCGCGGCGGTCGTGCCGATCAACGCCAAGCTCCACCCGCGCGAGGCGGCGTGGATCGTCGAGCACGCCGAGGCCTGCGCCGTCGTGACCGACGACCCCGCCCTCGCGGTCCCCTGCCCCACGCTCTCGCTCGCCGACCTCCGCCGGCTGCGCGAGACCGAGGGCGCGGGCGACCCGGCGCGCACGCCCGACGACGCGCTCGCGTGGCTGTTCTACACGTCGGGCACCACCGGGCGGCCGAAGGGCGTGATGCTCTCGCACCTGAACCTCGCCGCCTGCGCGCTCTGCTACCCGCTCGACGTCGACCCGCCGACGCCGCGCGACGCCGCGCTCTACGCGGCCCCCATGTCGCACGGCGCGGGGCTCTACAGCCTCGTCCACGTCCGGGCGGGCGCGCGCCACGTGGTCCCCGAGTCGCAGGGCTTCGACCCGACCGAGATCCTCGATCTCGCGCCGAGGCTCGGCGACGTCAGCTTCTTCGCCGCGCCCACCATGGTGCGCCGGCTGGTCGACGCGGGCGGCGACGGCGAGGGGATCCGCACGGTCGTCTACGGCGGCGGGCCGATGTACGTCAGGGACATCGAGGACGCGGTGGCGCGGATGGGGCCGCGCTTCGTGCAGATCTACGGGCAGGGCGAAAGCCCGATGACCATCACCGCCCTCTCGCGCGCCCTCGTCGCCGACCGAAAACACCCCGACTGGCGCGCGCGGCTCGCCTCGGTCGGCGTGGCGCAGAGCTGCGTCGACCTCGCCATCGCAGGCCCCGAGGGCGGCTTCGCGGAGCCGGGCGAGGACGGCGAGATCCTCGTGCGCGGCCCGCAGGTGATGCGCGGCTACTGGCGCGACGAAGCCGCCAGCGCGGCCGCGCTTACGGACGGATGGCTGCGCACCGGCGACGTCGGACGGCTGAGCGCGGACGGCTTCCTGACTCTCACCGATCGCGCGAAGGACGTGGTGATCTCGGGCGGAACCAACATCTACCCGCGCGAGGTGGAGGAGGCGGTGCTGGAGCACCCGGACATCCACGAGTGCTCGGTGGTCGGCCGGCCGGACCCTGAGTGGGGCGAGGCGCTGGTCGCCTTCGTCGCCATGCGGCCCGGCCGCGCCTTCGACGCCGCGGCGCTGGAGGCGCATCTGCTCGCGCGCATCGCCCGCTTCAAAAGGCCGCGTGACTGGCGCGTGGTGGATTCGCTGCCGAAGAACGCCTACGGGAAAGTCCTGAAAACCGACCTGCGCGCGCGTCTCGCCAAGGAGAACGACCCATGACCGCCATGCTTTCCGGCCGCCTCGCCCTCGTCACCGGCTCGACTTCGGGCATCGGGCTCGGCATCGCAAAGGCGCTCGGCGCGGCGGGGGCGCGCGTCGCGGTGCACGGCCTCGCCGCGCCCGAGGAGCGGACGGCGGCGGTCGAGGCGGCGCAGGCGGCCGGCGCGCCCGAGGCGCGGTTCTTCGACGGCGACCTGCGCGACCCGGCGAAGATCGGCGCGCTGATGGACGCGGTCGCCGCCTGGGGCCCCGTCGATATCCTCGTGAACAACGCAGGGATGCAGAAGACCGTGGCGCTCGCAGATGCGGAGCCGGGGCTCTGGGACGCGGTGATCGCGCTCAACCTCTCGGCCGCCTTCCACACCATGCGCGCCGCCATGCCGGGCATGAAGGCGCGCGGCTACGGGCGGGTGATCAACGTCGCCTCGGTCCACGGCCTCGTCGCGTCGAAGGAGAAGGCGCCCTACGTCACCTCCAAGTTCGGGCTTGTGGGGCTCTCGAAGGTGGCGGCGCTCGAATACGCCGACGCGGGCGACCGCGAGTCGGGCGGCGTGACGGTGAACTGCATCTGCCCCGGCTGGGTCGAGACGCCGCTGATCGAGCCCCAGATCGCCGCGCGCGCCGACGCGCACGGCGGCGACCGCGCCGCGGGCGTCGCCGCGCTGCTGTCCGAGAAGCAACCGAGCCTGCGGATGGCGCAGCCCGACGACATCGGCGCGCTCGCCGCGTTCCTGTGCGCGAAGGCGGCGCACAACATCACCGGCGCGGCGATTCCGGTGGACGGCGGCTGGACGGCGCAGTGAGCGGCGCCGGCGTCCGCGCCGCCGCCGACGGAGGCTGCCCATGCGCCTGACCCTCGCCCAGATCGCCCGCGCGCTCGACGCCGAGGTCGCAGGCGACGCCGCCATCGAGGTGACCCGCCCCGCGCATCCGGCGGAGGCCGGGCCGGAGGACCTCGCCCTCGCCTTCGACGCCCGCCACATGGCGCTGCTGGCGAGGGGCGCGGCGCGCGTGGCGGCCCTGCCGGTCGGCGCCGACTGGCGGGCGCTCGGGCTCGAGGGCGCGCTGTTTCTCGGGCGCCCGCGCCATGCGCTCGCGGGGCTGACGGCGCGGTTCGACCGGCCGCCCGCCATCCCGGTCGGCCGCCATCCGGCCGCCTGGGTGCACGAGAGCGCCGAAGTCGCGCCCGACGCGCGCATCGGCCCGTTCTGCGCGGTGCACGCCGGCGCGCGCATCGGCGCCGGCGCGACGCTGGTCGACCATGTCTCGGTCGGCGAGGCGGCGTCGGTCGGCGACGGAAGCCTTCTGCACGCGGGCGTCAGGGTAGGCGCGCGGGTGCGGATCGGCGCGCGCGCCATCATCCACCCCAACGCCGTGATCGGCGCCGACGGCTTCTCCTTCGTCACGCCGACGCCGGGGGCCGTGGAGAGCGCCAAGACCACCGGTCGCGTCGACGATGCGGCGCGCAACATGACGCTGGCGCGCATCCACTCCCTCGGCGCGGTGACGGTGGGCGACGACGTCGAGATCGGGGCGGGAAGCTGCATCGACCGCGGCACGCTCGCCGACACGCGCATCGGCGACGGGACCAAGCTCGATAACCTCGTGCAGATCGGGCACAACGTGCGCGTCGGCGCGGGCTGCATGCTCTGCGCGCAAGTAGGGGTGGCGGGCAGCGCGATCATCGGCGACAGGGTGGTGCTCGGCGGGCAGGCCGGCGTCGCCGATCACGTCAAGATCGGCGCCGACTCGGTCGTCGCGGCGAAGGCGGGCGTGGGCTCGAACGCGCCGCCGCGATCGGTGTTGCTCGGCGCCCCCGCCCTCCCCCGGGATGAAGCGCTTTCGCTCATGATGGCGACACGCCGCCTGCCCCGCCTCGCCGAGACGGTCCGCAGCCTCAAGAAACGGCTTTCCGGCGCCGGACCGACCGGCTAGAAGCGGCTCACGAAAACCGAGGGTCTGATGCGCCAGGACGTCGCCGACAAGGTCATCGCGATCATCGCCGAGCAGGCCGTGCTCGATCCAGCGGAAGTCACGCTCGACGCCTCGCCGGAGTCGCTCGGGCTCGACAGCCTCGGGCTCGTCGAGATCGTGTTCGCGATCGAGGAGGCGTTCGACATCTCCGTGCCCTACAACGCCAACGATCCCGAAGCCTCGGCCTTCGACATCTCCTCGGTTGCGAAGATCATCGAAGCGGTGGAGGGGCTTGTCGCGGAGAAGGCGACGTCTTGAGGCGTGTCGCCGTCACCGGCGTCGGCGTCGTCTCCGCGCTCGGCATCGGGCGGGAGGCGCATTTCGCCGGGCTGCGCGAAGGGCGATGCGGCATCGGGCCGTTGGCGATCCCCGACGCGGAGCGCCTCTCGGCGGCGATAGGGGCGCCTGCGCCGATGCGCTCCGAGGACCACTTCTCGAAAGCCGAGATCGCCCTCCTCGACCGCACCACCCAGCTTGCGTTGCTCGCGGCCCGCGAAGCCATGGATGACAGCGGCCTGGAGATCGACGAGACGCTGAGCCTGAAGGCTGGCGTCGCCGTCGGCACCGCTCTGACCGGCATGGAGACGGTCGAGGCGAGCTATCGCGCCGTCTTCGAGGAAGGCCGCAACCGCGTCCACCCGTTCGTCGTGCCGCGGCTGATGACGAACGCCGGCGCCAGCCAGATCAGCATGGCGCACGGGTTGAAGGGGCCGGCCTTCACCGTCAGCACGGCGTGCTCCTCCTCCAACCACGCCATCGGACAGGCGTTTCACCTGATCCGCGGCGGCGGCGCCGACGTGATGCTCGCCGGCGGCGCCGAGGCGCCGCTGCACTTCGGAGTGATCAAGGCGTGGGAGGGTCTGCGCGTCATGTCGCGCGACGGGTGCCGGCCGTTCTGCGCCACCCGCAACGGCATGGTGCAGGGCGAGGGCGCGGCCATCCTCGTGCTGGAGGAGATGGCGCGCGCGAATGCGCGGGGTGCGCGGATCTGGGGCGAAATCGCGGGCTTCGGGATGTCGGCCGACGCCGGTGACATCGTTCAGCCTTCCGTCGACGGCGCCGCGCGCGCGATTCGCCTCGCGATGGCGGACGCAGGGCTTTCACCCGAGGACGTCGACTACATCAACGCTCACGGCACGGCGACGGCCGTCAACGATCGCACCGAATGCGCGGCGATCCGGGCCGTGTTCGGCGCTGCTGCCGACCGTCTGTCCGTGTCGTCGACCAAGTCGGCGCACGGCCATTGCCTTGGCGCTGCGGGCGCGCTGGAGATGGCGGCGACGCTCCTCGCGCTGTCGGAGGGCCTCGCGCCGCCGACCGTAGGCCACCAGTCGCCCGATCCGGCGTGCGATCTCGATGTCACGCCGAACGTGGCGCGGCGGCGGGAGATCAGAGCCGCGTTGTCGAACAGCTTCGCTTTCGGCGGGCTGAACGCCGTGCTGGCGGCGCGCCGCGCCTGAGGCGGCGCGCCTGCGTCGAGCGCCGTCAGTTCAGGTCCTGATAGGCGCGCGTGAAGCCCATCAGCGAAACGCGCGCTTCTACGGCGGTGTCGGGCTCCTGAATCGAATAGACGCGCACCACGGCGGCGGCGCCGCGCCGCAGCGTCGCCAATCCCTCTTCGCCGAGACCGATCTGCGAGATGCAGCCGGACCCGTCGCAGAACAGGAACGGCGCGCCGATGGCCTCGCCGCCGTCGATCCGCATTTCGAGACCGCGCGGCAGAAGCACCCCGAGCGGCGCCTGCAGGCGCAGCATCGCGCGCACCTCGGCGTTCTGACCGGTGACGGGCTGAATCGCGGCCGCGATGACCGGCGCGCCAGCCGCGTTGTTCGCCAACTGGAAGATGTAGCAGTCGCCGCCGGCGCCGCAGCGCACTTCCCAGTCGCCGTGGGTCGCCCTGACGGCGTCCTCCTGGGCGAACGCCGGGCCCGCGACCATGACGATGGCCGCGATGAACATGGAAACGATGCGGGTCAAGAGATCACCTTGCCTGTGAAGGGTGAGTCAGTCGGGGTGGTTCAACTCCGCGATCAGCGTATCATGCTGCTTTCCAGAGGTGTAGAGCATCGCTTCGCCTGCACGCGGGCGCGGGGAGAAGGCGATGGACCACGCGCCGACAAAACGGCGCGCGGGGCGCCCGTGGTGGAGCGCCCCTGCCGTCTATCTTTTTGTTTTCTTGCGTTTCCCTGTCGGACTGGCCGTGTCTGACACGTCGCGACGCTAGGCTCGGCATTGACGTGGGTCAAGCGCCATGTGGCCCGTGTGCAATGCAAAAAAGGCCGCGCCTCACGGCGCGGCCAGTTCGACAGGGAGGAGGCGCCCGAAGACGAACCTTGATCCGCTCCGGACACGAGTTAGACGCTATTGGTGAATCGTAAAATAAGAGTGACTTTCCGTGTAATCGGCGGGAGCGGGACGGATGGGCGAACTTTTCATCGGCGCGGCGACGGACACAGGGCAGACGCATGCTCCGGGCGTCGCGCCGGTCGGGTTGAGGCTCGATCGGGCGAATCGCCATGGCCTGATCGCCGGCGCCACCGGCGTCGGCAAGACGGTCACGATGCAGGTGCTCGCCGAAGGGTTCTCCGCGGCCGGCGTGCCGGTGCTGCTGACGGACGTGAAGGGCGACGTCAGCGGCATGGGCGAGGCGGGCGCTGCGGGCGAGCGGCTCCGCGCGCGCGCCGAGGCGATCGGTCTGGCCGACTACGCGCCGCAGGCGTTTCCGCTCACCTTCTGGGACGTGTTCGGCGAGGCGGGCCATCCGGTGCGGGCCACCGTCGCCGAGCTCGGGCCGCTGCTCCTCGCGCGGCTGCTGGAGCTGAACGAGACCCAGGAAGGCGCGCTGACGGTCGTCTTCCGAATGGCCGACGAGGAAGGGCTGCCCATCCTCGACCTCAAGGACCTGCGCGCCGTGCTGACCGAGGCCTCCGCGCGCGTCGCGGACCTTTCCGCGCGGTGGGGTCTCGTGTCGGCGGCGTCGCTCGGCGCGATCCAGCGCCGGCTGCTGGTGCTGGAGACCCAGGGCGCCGACAGATACTTCGGCGAACCGGCGCTGCGCATCGCCGACCTGTTGCGCACCGACCCGCAAGGCCGCGGGGTGGTGAACATCCTCGCCGCCGACCGGCTGATGCGCAGCCCTCGGCTCTACGCGGTCGCCCTCCTCAGCCTGCTGTCGGGGCTGTTCGAGGAGTTGCCGGAGGTGGGCGACCCGCCGAAGCCGGTGCTCGCCATCTTCTTCGACGAGGCGCACCTGCTGTTCGACAACGCGCCGAAGCCGCTGCTCGACAAGATCGAGCAGGTGGCGCGACTGATCCGATCCAAGGGCGTCAGCCTCTGGTTCGTGACGCAGAGCCCCGCGGACGTGCCCGACACGGTGCTCGCCCAGCTCGGCGCGCGGGTGCAACACGCGCTGCGGGCCTACACGCCCCGCGAACGGCGCGCGCTGAAGGCCGCCGCCGACAGCTTCCGCCCCAATCCCGCCTTCCGCACGGAGACGGTTCTGCCCGAACTCGGCGTCGGCGAGGCGCTGGTCTCGACGCTCGACGCGAGAGGCGCGCCGAGCGTCGTGGCGCGCACGCTGATCCGCCCGCCCGCGAGCGCCATCGGCCCTGCGAGGCCGGAGACGATCGCGGCGATCCGCGCCGCCTCGCCGCTCGGGCCGCTCTACGACGAGACGATCGACCGAGAGAGCGCCCACGAAATCCTCGCCGCCCGCGCCGAGAGCGCCGCGGCCGACGCCGAGGCCTGGGAGGCCGCCGTCGCCACCAAGGAGCGGGAGTTCAACACGGCCCGTCGCTACCGCCCCGGCGTCGAAGGCAAGCCGCCGCGCGCGCCGGCGCGGCGGGGCGACACGACGGGCGAGGCGTTCGCGAAGTCGCTGGCGCGCTCGCTCGGCTCATCGGCGGGGCGCAGCATCGTGCGCGGGGTGCTCGGCGGGCTGTTCAGGGGGCGCTAGACGGCGCGCCTCAGGCGTCGAGGCTCTCGCGCAGCGCCTCCAGCGCCAGCCATTCGTCCTCGGCCGCGGTCAGCGCCCCGCGCCGCTGCGTCAGCGCTTCGGTCGCCTTGGCGAAGGCGGCGGGATCGCGTCCGTAAAGGGTCGGGTCGGCGAGGAACGCCTCGAGCTTGCCGATCTCCGCCGTCAGCCGCTCCATCTCGCCCGGCAGGGCGTCGAGGCGGCGCGTCTGGGCGTAGGACAGCTTGCGCGCGGCGCGCGGCGGCGCGTCCGCCCTCGCGGCCTCGCGCCGCTCCGGCCGCGGAGTCGGCGCGGGTTCGGGCGGCTGGCGCTGCGCCAGGTGATCGGTGTAGCCGCCGGCGTATTCGATCCACCGCCCGTCGCGTTCGAACGCCACGGTGCTCGTCGCGACGCGGTCGATGAAGTCGCGGTCGTGGCTGACCAGGAGCACCGTGCCCGGATAGTCGTCGAGCACCTCCTGCAGCAGGTCGAGCGTCTCGACGTCGAGATCGTTGGTCGGCTCGTCGAGGATCAGCAGGTTCGACTCGGCCGCCATGATCTTGGCGAGCAGCAGCCGCGCCCGCTCGCCGCCCGACAGGGCCTTGACCGGCCCGCGCGCCTGGCGCTCGTCGAACAGAAAGTCCTTCAGGTAGGCCACGACGTGCTTCGGCCGGCCGCGCACCATGATCTGGTCGTTGCGCCCCGAGACGGCGAGATCCGCCCCGCCGGTCAGCGTGTCCCACAGCGAGGCCTCGGGGTCGAGCCGCGCGCGGTTCTGGTCGAAGACAGCGGGGGCGAGGTTCGCGCCGAGGCGCACGCGCCCGGAGTCGGGGGCCAGCGCGGCGGTCAGCAGGTTGAGCAGCGTGGTCTTGCCGGCGCCGTTCGGCCCGATGAACGCCACCCGGTCGCCGCGCAGCACGCGGATGGAGAAGTCGCGCGCCACGGCGCGACCCTCGAACGTCTTCGACACGCCCTCCGCCTCGATCACCAGCTTGCCGGACGTTCGCCCGGCGTCGAGCGCCAGCGCCGCCGGCCCCGACCGGGCGATCTGCGCCCGGCGCTCGGCGCGGAGCGCCGCGAGGCGGCGCACGCGGCCCTGGTTTCGGGTGCGCCGGGCGGAGATGCCCTCCACCGCCCAGCGCGCCTCCTCCCGGATCAGCCGGTCGAGCTTGTGGCGCTGGGCGTCCTCCTCCTCGAAGACCTTGTCGCGCCACGCCTCGAACGCCTCGAACCCGCGGTCGAGGCGGCGGACGGTCCCGCGGTCGACCCACAGCGTCGCGCGGGTGACCTTGCGCATCAGCGCGCGGTCGTGGGAGATCAGCACGAAGCCCGCGCGGGTCTCGCCGAGGTAGGCCTCCAGCCACTCGATGGCGGCGATGTCGAGGTGGTTGGTCGGCTCGTCGAGCAGCATCAGATCCGGCTCGCCGGCGAGCAGCCGGGCGAGCGCCGCCCGCCGCCGCTCGCCGCCCGAGGCCGCGGCGGGGCTGGCCTCGGCCTTGACGGCGAGGCCCTGCATGGCGCGCTCGGCCCGCCAGACGTCCGCGGGCTCCAACCCTTCGGCGACGTAGGCGCCGAGCGTCTCGAAGCCTGCGAAATCCGGGTCCTGCGGCAGCCAGCCGACGCGGGCGCCCGGCTGGACCAAGCGCGTCCCGGAGTCCGGCTCGACCACGCCCGCCGCGATCTTGAGCAGCGTCGACTTGCCCGAGCCGTTGCGCCCGACCACGCCGAGCCTGTCTCCGGGGCCGACGGCGAAGGAGACGCCGGCGAACAGCGGCGTTCCGCCGAAACCGAGGCCGACGTCGGCGAGGGTGAGGATGGGGGGCGCGGCCATGCCCGGCTATGTCGCGCGCGCGCTGCGGTCGGTCAACCGTCGCGCGCGCCGCTGCGCCCGGGCGTCGGCGCAAGCGCGACATTCTCGCGCCGGAGTGCGCTGATCCGAAATTTGCGCTAAAATGGTGCGCAAGAAAGGGAGGGTGTCATGGTCACGATGCAAGCGGGACTCATCTACTTCGCTCTGGTGTTCGTGGCGGGCGCGCTCGTGTCGGTGGTGCGCGACGTCGTGCTCGCCCCGAACATCGGCTTGCGCCTCGCCGAGCTGGTCGAATACCCGCTCCTGTTCCTGGTCATCATGGGTTCGGCGAACTGGACGATCCATCGCTTCGGGCTCAAGGGCCAGCGCGGGCCGCGGGCCGTGATGGGGTCGGTCGCCTTTCTGCTCGCGGTGACGATCGGCGCGCTGCTGGTGCTGCTCATCCGCGGGCAGTCGCTGGTGGAGTACGCCGCGAACCGCCACCCGCTTACCGGGGCGGTCTACCTGATGATGCTGGGGCTGGTGGCGGCGATGCCGCTGCTCGTCGGGCGCCGGCCGCCGCCGGTCTGACGGCTGTCGCCTGACCGCACCGCGCGAGAATTGCGCAGGCGCGTCAAGGGGTCTAGCGTGCGAAGCGTCTCGCTTGCGAGACGCGCCTTCACCGCAAGCGACCCGTTGGAGCGCACCGGATGACGACCACAGGCGCGCCCTATGCGCCGTTCATGGACCCGCGCACGGCCCACCCGCCGGGCGTGAGCCCGCTCGACCCGGCCGCATGGCTGGTGGTCGACCCCGACTACGCGCCGCAGATGGCGCAGCGCGACCGGCTGATCGCAGACGCGGCCGAGATCGTCACAAGCGCGACCGAGGACGCCGGGCCGGCGCTGGCGGAGTTCCGCGCCGTGCTGCTCGACCATCTGGCGCGAGACGGGCGCTGGCGGGTGGGACGCGCCGCCGTGCTGCGGCCCGACGACGCCGAGACGCCCCTCTCCCTCGATGCGCTGCGCCTCGCCGGGCGCCTCTGTCAGGAGGACTTCTGCCTTCTCGCGCCGGGCGCCGATCCTGCGGACGAGCATCGCCTGATCGCCGGCGTCCTCTGTTTTCCGTCGCGCTGGATGCTGAGCGAGAAGCTCGGCCGCCCGCTGACGCCGATCCATCGGCCGGTGCCGGGGTATGCGGAGAACCTCTCGGCGCGGGTCAACCGCCTGTTCGCCGCCCTGCGCCCCGACCGGCCGCTGATGCGCGTCAACTGGCTGGTCTGGCCCACCGACATGCTGCACATGCCCCAGAGCGAGACGGCGAAGACGCCTGTCCCCGCGGTTCCGGGCCGCTTCTGGCTGCGCACCGAGCGCCAGACGCTGCGCCGCCTGCCCGAGACCGGCGTCGTCGTGTTCGGCATCAAGACCACCGTGACGCCGATCGAGGACCTGACGCCCGCCCAGCGCGCCGGCCTGCGCGCGGCGCTCGCCGAGAAGGCGGAGGCCGAAGTCGGCTACTCCAGCGGGCGCGACGTCCACGAGGCGATCCTCGCCGCGCTCGCCTGACACGTCGTCAGGCGGCTTCCTCGGCCTCCGCCGTCGCCTCGGCCTGCAGTTCGGCGGCGGGTTCGGTGATCGCGACCGAGGGTGGCGGGAACCTCGACCATCGGCGTCGCCGCCTGGCCGTGCGCCCCCACGGCGACCCGGCGCGCGAGCGCGACCAGCGTCATCAGCGCCGATGTCGCGATGATCACCCGCGGCAGCGCCGCCCAGCCGAAGGCGGGCAGCAGGGCGGCGACGATCATCGGCCCGACGACAGCCCCTGCCGAGTTCGCCA
>RECW01000007.1 GCA_007693835.1 Paracoccaceae bacterium
TCGACGAGGCGCGCCGCCGCGGCATCCATGTCGAGGTGACGGACGCGGAGGGCGGGTTCTTCCGGCTGACCTACGGCGGGCGCTCGGTGCGCTGCCGCGAGTCGCTCTCGGAGTTCACCTCCGCGGTGGCCATGTCGATCTGCGACGACAAGCGCGCCACGCGCCGCATCGTCGAGGCCGCGGGCGTCCGGGCGCCTGCGCAGCTGACGAAGGACGACGCCGAAGCGCGCGCCGCCTTCCTCGCCGAGCATGGAACCGTCGTGGTCAAACCCGCCCGCGGCGAGCAGGGACGCGGCGTCGCGGTGGGGCTCACGACGCCCGAGGCGATGGAGACGGCGGTCGCGGCGGCCCGGCGCATCTGCGACGACGTCGTGGTCGAAGAGTGCTTCGAGGGCGAGGACCTGCGGCTGATCGTGATCGACTACAAGGTGGTCGCCGCCGCCGTCCGCCGCCCGGCGCGCGTCGTCGGCGACGGCCGCGCCACGGTGCGCGACCTGATCGAGACCCAGAGCCGCCGCCGCGCCGCCGCGACGGGCGGCGAAAGCCGCATCCCGCTCGACGCCGAGACCGAGCGCTGCGTCGCCGCCGCAGGCTTCGGCATGGACGACGTCCTGCCCCAGGGCCGGGAGATCGCCGTGCGCAAGGCCGCCAACCTGCA
The DNA here is from genome assembly GCA_007693835.1 of Paracoccaceae bacterium. Taxonomy (GTDB): domain Bacteria; phylum Pseudomonadota; class Alphaproteobacteria; order Rhodobacterales; family Rhodobacteraceae; genus Rubrimonas. The sequence continues at coordinate 659 of RECW01000007.1, forward strand.
CACCGGCGGCACCATCCACGACGTCACCGGCGAGACCCACCCCGCGCTGATCGAGGCCGCCATCGCGGCGGCGCGGGCCATCGAGATCCCCGTGACGGGCATCGACCTGATGGTGAAGTCGCCGCGCGAGCCCGACTACGTGTTCATCGAGGCCAACGAACGCCCCGGCCTCGCCAACCACGAGCCGCAGCCGACCGCCGAGCGCTTCGTCGACCTGCTGTTTCCGCTCTCCATCCCCGAACCCGCGCGCGAGGCGCGGCGGAGGCTGGCGCGATGAGCGGCGAACGGCTCGACATCGACGTCGACTATCTCCGCGAGCGGCTCGCGGCGCTGCTCGCGATCCCGAGCCCGACCGGCTACACCGACACGGTGGTGCGCCATCTCTGCGGGGAGTTGACGGCCCTCGGCGTGCCGTTCGATCTGACGCGGCGGGGCGCGGTGCGGGCAAAGCTGCCGGGCGCAGAGCACGGCGGCGCGCGGGCCATCGTCTCGCACCTCGACACGCTCGGCGCGCTGGTGCGCTGGCTGAAGCCGAACGGCCGCGTCTCGCTCGTCCCCATCGGCACCTGGTCGGCGCGCTTCGCCGAAGGCGCGCGGGCGACGCTGTTCACCGGCAAGGGCGCCTATCGCGGCACCATCCTGCCGCTGAAGGCCTCGGGCCACACCTTCAACGAGGAGATCGACCAGCAGCCCGTCGGCTGGGACCATCTCGAGTTGCGCATCGACGCGCAGGCGTTCCGCCTCGGCGACCTGCACCGCCTCGGCGTCGAACCCGGCGACATCGTGGCGATCGACCCGCAGCCGGAGTTTCTCGACACCGGCTTCATCGTCTCGCGCCACCTCGACAACAAGGCCGGCGTCGCGGTGATGCTGGCGGCGCTCAAGGCGCTGATCGCCTCGGGCCGAACGCCGCCGGTCGACATGTTCTGGCTGTTCACCATCGCCGAGGAGGTGGGCCACGGCGCGGCCTCGATCCTGCTGCCCGACATCGCCTCTCTGGTGGCGGTCGACAACGGCACGACGGCGCCCGGCCAGAACTCGGCCGAGTTCGGCGTCACCATCGCCATGGCCGACCAGACCGGGCCGTTCGACTTCCACCTGACGCGCAAGCTCGCGGCGCTGTGCAAGCAGAACGATATCCGGATGCAGAAGGACGTGTTCCGGCACTACCGCTCCGACGGCGCATCGGCCGTCGAGGCCGGGGCGGACGTGCGCACGGCGCTCGTGACCTTCGGCGTCGACGCCTCCCACGGCTACGAGCGCATCCACATGCACGCGCTGCGCTCGCTGTCGGAGCTGCTGACGGCTTATGCGCTCAGCGACGTGGAGATCACGCGCGACAGCAAGCCCATCGGCGACCTGGCGGGCTTCACCCGCCAGCCGACGACGCCGGCGCCGCAGGCGCCGATCCCCGACGACGCAGGGCAGGAGGAGCCGTGAGGCTCCTCCCCCGGCTTCACCGCGGTTCGTTCATCAGCCCCCGCACGACGGCGTAGGCGGCGCCGAGCAGGACGATGGTGAACGGAAACCCGGTCGAGACCGCCATCGCCTGAAGCGCCGCCAGCCCGCCGCCGAGCAGCAGCGCGATGGCCACCATCCCCTCGAAGCTCGCCCAGAAGACGCGCTGCGCGACCGGCGCGTTGACCTTCCCGCCGGCGGCGATGGTGTCGATCACCAGAGACCCCGAGTCGGACGAAGTGACGAAGAACACCACCACGAGGATGATGCCGATCGCCGAGGTTATCTGCGTCAGCGGCAGCTCGGTCAGCATGGCGAACAGCTTCAGCTCCAGCGCCGCGTCCTGCGCGCCGGTGAAGCCCTGATCGAGCACCTGGCTGATCGCCGTGCCGCCCATCGCCGTCATCCAGAGCACCGAGACCAGCGAGGGGATCAGCAGCACGCTGATCATGAACTCGCGCACCGTGCGGCCGCGGCTGACGCGGGCGATGAACATGCC
>RECW01000124.1 GCA_007693835.1 Paracoccaceae bacterium
AGTACGTCATCCACAACGTCGCTCAGGCCTACGGCAAGTCGGCGACCTTCATGCCGAAGCCGATCGCCGGCGACAACGGCACCGGCATGCACGTCAACCAGTCGATCTGGAAGGACGGCAAGCCGCTGTTCGCGGGCGACCAGTACGCCGACCTGTCGGAAGAGGCGCTGTACTACATCGGCGGGGTGCTGAAGCACGCCAAGGCGCTGAACGCGCTCACCAACCCCGGCACCAACAGCTACAAGCGCCTGATTCCGGGCTTCGAGGCGCCGGTGCTGCTGGCCTACTCGGCGCGCAACCGCTCGGCGTCGGTCCGCATTCCCTGGACGCAGTCGCCCAAGGCCAAGCGCGTCGAGACGCGCTTCCCCGACCCCTCGGCCAACCCATACCTCGCCATGTCGGCCCTGCTGATGGCCGGACTCGACGGCATCAAGAACAAGATCCACCCCGGCGAGCCGGCGGACAAGGACCTCTACGATCTGCCGCCGGAGGAGCTGGCGGGGATCCCGACCGTCTGCGGCAGCTTGCGCGAGGCGCTCGGCGCGCTGGAGGCCGACATGGACTTCCTGCTGGCGGGCGACGTGTTCACCCGCGACCAGCTCGAGGGGTACATGGCGCTCAAGTGGGAAGAGGTCTACGCCTACGAACACACGCCGCACCCGGTCGAGTACAAGCTCTACTACGGCTGCTGAGGCGGGGCTGGGCGAGGGCGGCGCAGGCCGCCCTCACCCCATCTGCTGCATCAACTTGATGATCGCGGGCGCGAGGATCACCACGAACAGCGCCGGCAGAAAGAACAGGATCATCGGCACCGTCAGCTTCGGCGGCAGCGACGCCGCCTTCTTCTCGGCGGCCATCATCCGCATGTCGCGGCTCTCCTGCGCCAGCACCCTGAGCGACATGCCGAGGCTGGTGCCGTGCTTCTCGGACTGGAGCAGACTGGCGACCACTGCGCGCACGCTGTAGAGGCCCGTGCGGCTGCCGAGGTTCTCCAGCGCCTGTCGCCGGTCGTTCAGATAGGCCAGTTCGGCCACCGTCAGGCTCAGTTCCTCGGCGAGCTCCGGCGACTGGGCGCCGATCTCTTCGGAGACGCGCTTCAGCGCGACGTCCATCGACATGCCCGACTCGACGCAGATGAGGAGGAGATCGAGAGCGTCGGGCCAGGCGCGCAGGATGGCCTCGCGCCGCTTCGTGATCTGGTTGCTCAGGAAGATCACCGGGCCGAAATAGCCCAGCACTGCGGCGACAGGCAGGGCCGCGAGCTTGATCTGCGTGGACAGCGCGGTGTCGAGCAGGACGAAGAGGTAGAGCGCCGTCGCCGCCGTGAACGCGAACGGCGTGAGCACCTGCGCGGCGAGAAACGAGACCAGCGCCGCGGGGTTGTAGTAACCGGCCTGCCTGAGCCGCAACCGCGTGCGACTGTCCTCAGCCCTCGCCGACAGGCGGAAGCGCACCACGATCTCGCGATAGAATCGGTTGGGCGCGGCGACGAGCGCCGTCTTGCCGCTGGTCTCCTCATGGCGGACGCGTTGCAACTCCCGCAGCCTGGCGCGCTCGTCCCCGATCCGGCGCATCCTGTCGGCGAGGTTGTCGCGCGCCAGATGAGGCCAGGCGACGGTCACGATCGCGACGATCACGGAAGAGGCGGCGAGCGCCGCGACGGCGAGATCGAAAACCTGGGACGCGGCTGAGGGAGGCATCGGGCGGACCTCAGAAATCGAACCGGATCATCTTCCGCATCACCAGAACGCCGACGCCCATCCACAGGACCGCGGCCCCGAGGGAGAGCTTGCCGGCCGCCGTCTGGAACAGCAGCTCGACGTAATCGGGGGTCATCACCCAGAGCAGCAGCGCGACCGCCGCCGGCAGCGCGCCGATGATGGCGGCCGACGCCTTCGCCTCGGCGCTGATCGCGACGATCTTCGCCTTCATCCGTTTTCGGTCGCGGAGCACCCGCGCGAGGTTCCCGAGCGCTTCCGACAGGTTGCCGCCCGCGCGATTCTGGATCTCCAGAATGATCCCGAAGAAGTTCACCTCAAGCATCGGCGCCCTTTCGTTCAGACGCCGGATCGCCTCCTCCAGCGGCAGGCCGATCGCCTGATCGTCCACGAAAGCCTTGAACTCGCCCTTCACAGGCTCGCGGCCTTCGCTTGCGATGGCGCGGAGGCAGTCGCCGATCGGCATCCCCGATTTCACGCCGCGCACGATCACGTCGACCGCGTCGGGAAACTCGCCCATGAAGGCCCTGAACCGCCTGGCGCGGGCGTGACCCACATAGAGATGCGGCAGAAGCAGGCCGGCCGCGACGGCGAGCGCCGCCGCGACGAACACCGGCAGGCCGGCCGCGAAACGCGCCAGCAACAGCGCGCCCGCCCCGCAGAACAGGCAGACGCCGAGATAGACGCTGCGGCTCCACGTCAGCCCGCCCTGGCGCATCCGGGCGATCAGCGTGATGCGCCGGCGCGCCCGCGCCTGCGCCTTCTGCTTCTCGGACAGCTCCCGCAGGGTCTCGTCGATCTGGCGCCGACGCCCCCTTTCCTCCATGCGGCTCGCGGCCGCCGCGCGCGACGCGCCCTCGCGCGCCACGACGTCGGCCAGGCGGCGCGCGCCCTTGCGGCGGGCGGGTCGGGCGACGTCGATGACGAGCAGCAGCGCCAGCGCCGCGGCCGCCGCCGCCAGTGCGTAGGCCGCGGCCGGCGGGGCGCTCTGGAGCAGGCGCGCGATCTCGGCGGTCATGCGGTCTGCTCGTCCGCCGCGGCGAGCGCCACCGCGAGCGCGCGGTCCTCGCCGAAATACCGGGCGCGCTCCCACATCCGCGGCCGCCCGATCCCCGTCGACCGGTGGCGGCCGATGATGCGGCCCTGGGCGTCCTCGCCGAGGATCTCGTAGACGAAAAGATCCTGGGTGATGGGCGTCTCGCCTTCGAGCCCCAGCACTTCGGTGATGTGGGTGATGCGCCGGGAGCCGTCGCGCAGACGCGCCGCCTGCACGATCACGTCGACCGAGGACACCATGATCTGGCGGATGGTCAGCGACGGCAGGCTGAAGCCGCCCATGGTGATCATCGACTCCATGCGCGACAACGCCTCGCGCGGGCTGTTGGCGTGGAGCGTGCCCATGGAGCCGTCGTGCCCCGTGTTCATCGCCTGCAGCAGGTCGAACGCCTCGGGTCCGCGCACCTCGCCGACGATGATGCGGTCGGGGCGCATGCGCAGGCAGTTCCTGACGAGGTCGCGCATCGTCACCTCGCCTTCGCCTTCGAGGTTCTTCGGCCGCGTCTCGAGGCGCACCACATGGGGTTGCTGGAGCTGAAGCTCGGCGCTGTCCTCGCAGGTGACGATCCGCTCGTCGCTTTCACAGTAGCGGGTGAGACAGTTCAGCAGCGTCGTCTTGCCCGAGCCCGTGCCGCCAGAGACGATGGTGTTGCAGCGCACGCGCCCGAGGATGCGCAGGATCTCCGCCCCTTCCTTGCTGATCGAGCCGAAACCGACGAGCTGGTCGAGGGTGAGGCGGTCCCTCCTGAACTTGCGGATCGTCAGCGCGGCGCCGTCGATGGCGAGGGGCGGGGCGATCACGTTGACACGGCTGCCGTCGAGCAGGCGCGCGTCGCAGATGGGGTTCGCTTCGTCGACCCTGCGCCCGACCTGGTTGACGATGCGCTGACAGATGTTCAGCAGCTGCCTGCCGTCGCGGAACCGGATGTCGGTCTCCTGCACCTTGCCGTCGACCTCGATGAAGACGTTCTGGGTGCCGTTGACCATGATGTCGGCGATGTCGTCGCGCGCGAGCAGCGGCTCGAGCGGCCCATAGCCCAGGATGTCGTTGCAGATCTCGTCGATCAGAACGGCCTGCTCCGCCGTCGAGATGGTCAGCTTCTTCGACGCGACGATGTCGCGCGCGATCTCGCCGATCTCGCGCCGGGCGACGGCAGGCTCCATCGAGCCGAGCTTGGCGACGTTGATGGTCTCGATGAGCACGGCGAATATCTGCTTCTTCTTCGCGAAGAAGTCGCCGTCGCGCGCGGCGGCGTCGCTGCGGCCGGGGGCGTCGGCGCGCGGCGGCGGCGGCGGCTCCGGCGCGACAGGCGCAGCCTGCGGCGCGATCGTCGCGGACGGTGGGGGCTGCGCGCCGCGCCTGCCGAACATCATCGCCTCCGGACCCGAGGGCGCGCCCGCGCGCCTCGGCCCGCTGATGGGACGGCCGCTCTTTCGATGACGTTAAGGCTGCCCACGCGACCGCGCGACGCCGGGCTTCACGGCGGCGCGGAGATGGCCGGCCGTCGCGCGAGGCGGTATCGAAGAGGCGCGCGCCCCGGCCCCTCACCTGCCGATCGCGCGCAATGGGCTTCCCTTTCGCCGACAGGAGACGCGCGCCGTGACCACACCCTCGCCAGCCGGGCTCTGGTCGCGCGAGGCGGCGGTCGTGTTCGGACTGGCGATGGGGCCGGCGGTCGGCATCGGCCTGGGGCGTTTCGGTTACGCGTTGATTCTGCCTGCGATGCGCGAGGACCTCGGCTGGTCGCTCACGGCTGCGGGCTGGCTGAACGGCGCCAACGCGGCCGGCTATCTGCTCGGCGCGCTGGTCGCGGCGGCCGCGATGCGGCGGCTGGGCGGCTTCGGCGCGCTGGCGACGGGGGTGGCGCTGGCGACGCTCGGGATCATCGGCTGCGCGTTCACGAGCGACCTCGCGCTGCTGGCGGCGCTGCGGGCGCTGGCGGGGCTCGGGGCGGCCTTCGCCAACGTCGCCGGCGCGGTGCTGGTCTCGGCGGCCGTCACCGGCGGCGGCGGTCTGCTGCTCGGCCTGTTCTACGGGTTGCCGGGGCTTGCGCTGATCCTTTCGGGCGCGGCGCTGCCGCTGCATTTCGCCCACGCCGGGCCGACGGCGTGGCGGGAGGCCTGGGCGCTTCTCGGCGCGCTCGCCGTCCTGCTCGCGCTGCCGGTGGCGCTCGCGCGCAGGACCACCGCGCCGCCGCCGCGCCCTCCGGGGTCGGGCGGCGGCGCCGGCGCGCCGCTCAGGCCGATGCTGGCCATCCTGCTCGGGCATGCCGGGTTCGGCGTCGGCTACAGCGGCTACATGACCTTCATGTTCGCCTGGGCGCACGAGAGCTTCGCCGACCCCCGCGCCGAAGCCGCGCTCTGGATGACCATCGGCGCGGGCGGCCTCGCCTCGACGTGGATATGGGCGCGGATGATGGAGCGCGCGGCGCCGGCCCGCACCTTCGCCGCGGCGACCGGCGTCTGCGCGGCGGCCGCGGCGCTGCCGCTGGCGGGCGCGCACCCCTTCTGGGGCTTCGCCTCGGCGGCGCTGTTCGGCGCGTCGTTCCTGACGGCGGTGGCCGCCACGACCCAGTTCATGCGCGTCAGCCTCGAGCCCGCCGCGTGGGCGCGCGGCGTGGCGGCGATCACCATCGCCTTCAGCCTGGGGCAGACGGCGGGGCCCGTCGTGTCCGGCTTCGCCGGAGACCAGTTCGGCGGACTCGGGCCGACGCTCGCGGTGTCGGCGGCGACGCTGGCGCTCGGGGCCGCGCTCGGCCTCGCCCAGCGCGACCTGCGCGCAGGCCGCGGCGGCTAGATCAGCCCGTCGGCGCGGAACAGCGCCTTCAGGTCGTGCTCGGGGCGCGCGCCGATGTGGGCGATCACCTCGCCCGCCGCCACGCACCCCATCCGCCCGCAGACCGCGAGGTCGCGCCCGTGCAGCAGGCCGTAGAGGAACCCGGCGGCGAACAGGTCGCCCGCGCCGGTGGCGTCGACCAGCGCGGCGTCGGTCGCCGGCGCGTCGATCACGCCGTGGGCCCCGGCGACATGCACGCCGCGCTCGCCGACCGTGCAGGCGGTGAGGTCGACGTCGGCGCGCGCGGCCTCCAGCGCGTCGGCCAGCGTCTCGGTCTGATAAAGCGAGAGCAGTTCGTGCTCGTTGGCGAACAGCAGGTCGACGTCGGCGCGGATCATCGCGAGGAAGGCGTCGCGGTGGCGCTCGACGCAGAACGGGTCCGACAGGGTGATGGCCACCTTGCCGCCCGCCCCCTTGCAGGCGCGGATCGCCTTGGCGAAGGCGGCGTGGCTGTCGGGGCCGTCGAAGCGGTAGCCCTCCAGGTAGAGCCACGCGCTGTCGGCCATCGCCTGCTCGTCGACGTCCGCCGCCGCGAGGTCGGCGGAGACGCCGAGATAGGTGCTCATCGAGCGCTCGCCGTCCGGCGTCACCAGCACCATGCAGCGCCCGGTCTCGTCGGCCGTGTGGTCCGCGCGCGTCATCGGCGTCTCGAAGCTCACGCCGAGGCTGCGGATGTCGTGGGCGAAGATGGCGCCGAGCTGGTCGTCCTTCACCTTGCCGACATAGGCCGACCGCACCCCGAGCATCCCCAGCCCCGCGATGGTGTTCGCCGCCGAGCCGCCCGAGACCTCGTGCGCCGGCCCCATGCGGCCGTAGAGGTCGACCGCCCGAGCGCCGTCGATCAGCGTCATGATCCCCTTGTCGACGCCGTTCTCGGCGAGAAAGCTGTCCTCGACGCGCGACAGCACGTCGACGAGGGCGTTGCCGAGCCCGGTGACCTCATGGCGTTTCATGCCGTCTTCTCCTCGTATGCGCAGAGATCGGAAAGGGCGCAGGCCGCGCAGCGCGGTTTTCGCGCAAGACAGGTGTAGCGGCCGTGAAGGATCAGCCAGTGGTGGGCGTGGCGGGCGTATTCCGCCGGCACGACGTCCTCCAGCATCCGCTCGACCGCGACGACGTCGCGCCCCGGCGCCATCCCGGTGCGGTTCGCGACGCGGAAGACGTGGGTGTCGACCGCCATCGTCGGCTGCCCCCACCACATGTTGAGCACCACGTTCGCGGTCTTCCGCCCCACCCCCGGCAGCGCGGCGAGCGCCGCGCGCGAGGACGGCACCAACCCGCCGTGCTCCTCCACGAGGATGCGGCTGAGCTTCATCACGTTCTTGGCCTTGTTGCGGAACAGCCCGATGGTGCGGATGTGCTCGACCAGCGCCTCCTCGCCGAGCGCCAGCATCTTCTCGGGCGTGTCGACCACGGCGAACAACGGGCGGGTCGCCTTGTTCACCCCCTTGTCGGTCGCCTGAGCCGAGAGCGCGACGGCGACCAGCAGCGTGTAGGCGTTGACGTGCTCGAGCTCCCCCTTCGGCTCGGGGTCGAGCGCGTGGAGGCGGCGGAACATCTCCCGGATGGCGGTGTAGCCGAGGGGCGCAGGCATGGCCGTGTTGTGCGGCGCGACAGACGGCTTGGCAAGGCGGCGCGCGCGCCCCCGTGACGCGGGCGCCGATCCGTGCCATAGAGCGCGCCATGAGCAACGCGCCCTGCATCGCCGCCTGCATTATCCGCTGACATCGGTCCGCGGCGCGCCCTCTCCTTTCCTCACCGGAACCGAAGGCCCGCCGCGGGAGACCGCGAGGGAGCCCATGACGACCATCCGCCTCCACGACAGCATGACCCGCGGCAAGGTCGAGTTCCGGCCGATCGACCCGGAGAACGTGCGGATGTACGTTTGCGGCCCCACGGTCTACGACCGCGCCCATATCGGCAACGCGCGGCCCGTGGTGGTGTTCGACGTGCTGTTCCGGCTGCTGCGGCATGTCTACGGGCCGGAGCACGTGACCTACGTGCGCAACATCACCGACATCGACGACAAGATCATGGCCCGCGCCGCCGAGACGGGCCGCCCCATCGAGGCGATCACCGCCGAGACCGCGCGGTGGTTCGAGGAGGACATGGCGGCGCTCGGCTGCCTGCCCCCGACGCATCAGCCCCGCGCCACCGAACACGTGCCCGGCATGGTGGCGATGATCGGGACGCTGATCGACCGCGGCGCGGCCTATGTCGCCGACGGGCATGTGCTGTTCGAGGTGGCGACGTTCCCCGACTACGGCCGCCTCTCGGGCCGCTCGACCGAGGACATGATCGCCGGCGCCCGCGTGGAGGTCGCGCCCTACAAGCGCGACCCGATGGATTTCGTGCTGTGGAAGCCCTCAGCGCCGGAGCAGCCGGGCTGGGAGAGCCCCTGGGGGCGCGGGCGGCCGGGCTGGCATATCGAGTGCAGCGCGATGTCGGCGGCGCTGCTCGGCGGCGCCTTCGACATCCATGGCGGCGGGGCCGACCTGATGTTCCCCCACCACGAGAACGAGATCGCCCAGTCGCGCTGCGCCGACCCCGATCATGGCTTCGCCAAGCACTGGATGCATAACGGCATGGTGCTGGTGGACGGGCGGAAGATGTCGAAGTCGCTGGGGAATTTTCTGACGGTGGCCGACATGCGGGCGCAGGCGCCGGGGGAGGTGCTGCGGCTGGCGTTGCTGTCGACGCACTACCGCCAGCCGCTGGACTGGACGGCGAAGCTTGTGGAGGACAGCCGCAAGACGCTGGACAAGTGGCGCAAGACCTGCGCCGAGCCGGCCGGGGGACCTGTGCCCGACGCCGTGCTCGACGCGCTCGCCGACGATCTGAACACGCCGGCGGCGCTGGCCGCGATGCACCGGCTCGCCGCCGAGGGCGACGCTGCGGGGCTCGGGGCGGCGATGGCGCTGATGAACCTGCGCACGCCCGATCTTTCGATCTTCGATCTGGCCGTCGAGGGAGAGCGGGAGCGCATCCGCGAACTGCTCGACGCCCGCGCCGCAGCGCGCGCCGCAAAGGACTTCGCGAAGGCCGACGCCATCCGCGCGGCGCTCGACGCGGCGGGGGTGGTGGTGATGGACCGACCCGGCGGCCCGACGGAGTGGGAGATCGGGCCGGGTTTCGACCCGGCGAAGCTCGACGAGGTGGACGCATGACCCGCGAACGCCTCACCCTCTTCGACACCACGCTGCGCGACGGGCAGCAGACGCAGGGCGTCGACTTCTCGGCCGAGGACAAGCGGCGCATCGCCCATGCGCTCGACCGGCTGGGGATCGACTATGTCGAGGGCGGCTGGCCCGGCGCGAACCCGACCGACAGCGACTTCTTCCGCGAAGCGCCCGCCCTCAAGCGCGCGAAGCTGACCGCGTTCGGGATGACCAAGCGCGCCGGCCGCTCGGCCGAGAACGACGAGGTGCTGGCGGAGGTGGTGAACGCGGGCACCGCCACGGTCTGCCTCGTCGGCAAGACGCATGATTTCCACGTGACCACGGCGCTCGGCGTCACGCTGGAGGAGAACCGCGCCAACATCCGCGAGAGCGTGGCGCGGCTGGTCGCGCTGGGGCGCGAGGCGGTGTTCGACGCGGAGCATTTCTTCGACGGCTACAAGGCCAACCCGGATTACGCGCTCGACTGCCTGACGGCGGCGCATGAGGCCGGCGCGCGCTGGGTCGTGCTCTGCGACACCAATGGCGGGACCATGCCCGCGGAGGCCGCGGAGATCACGGCGGCGGTCTGCGCCCGCATCCCCGGCAGCCATGTCGGCATCCACGCCCATGACGACACCGGGCAGGCGGTCGCGGTGTCGCTGGCGGCGGTCGAGGCCGGCGCGCGGCAGATACAGGGCACGCTCAACGGGCTCGGCGAGCGCTGCGGCAACGCCAATCTCGTCTCGATCATCCCGACGCTGATGCTGAAACCGCGCTATCGCGACCGTTTCGAGACCGGCGTCACCGAGAAGGGGCTGGCCTCGCTGACGGCGGTCAGCCGGATGCTCGACGAGATCCTGAACCGCCAGCCGAACCGGCACGCGCCTTACGTCGGCGCGGCGGCCTTCGCGCACAAGGCGGGGCTGCATGCGTCCGCCATCGCCAAGGACCCGACGACCTATGAGCATGTCGCCCCCGAAAGCGTCGGCAATCAGCGCGTGGTGCCGATGTCGAACCAGGCGGGGCGGTCGAACCTGATCCGTCGGCTGGCGGAGGCGGGCATCGAGGCCGACCCGCGCGACCCGCGCCTCGGCGGCCTGCTGACGGCGGTGAAGGAACGCGAGGATCAGGGCTTCGCCTACGACAGCGCCGAGGCGAGCTTCGAGCTGCTGGCGCGCGACCATCTGGGGCTGCGGCCGCGCTTCTTCGCGGTCGAGCGGTTCCGCGTCACGGTCGAGCGCCGCCACAACGCGGTCGGGCAGGTGGTGACGGTCTCCGAGGCCGTGGTGGTGGTGAACGTCGACGGGCAGCGGATGATCTCGGCTTCCGAATCGCTCGATCCGGTGACGGGGTCGGATCAGGGGCCGGTCAACGCGCTGTCGAAGGCGCTGCGGCGCGATCTCGGCAAGTATCAGGACTATATCGACGATTTCCGGCTGACCGACTTCAAGGTGCGGATTCTCAGCGGCGGCACCGAGGCGGTGACGCGGGTGCTGATCGAGAGCGGCGACGGGCAGGGGCGGCGGTGGTCGACCGTCGGCGTCTCGGCGAACATCGTCGACGCCTCGGCGCAGGCGCTGCTCGACGCGGTCGAGTGGAAGCTGATCCGCGACGGCGCGCCCGTCGCCGCGCGGCCGCTCGCGGCGCAATGAGCGTGATCTTGTGAAGGAGCCCCCCCTCTCCCCCTGCGCCGACCTCGTGCGCCGGGGCGACCCGGACCGGTTCCTCTCCGCGCTGACGGCCCCGGAGCCCGTGCGCGAGCGGCTGTTCGCGCTCTACGCCTTCAACCTCGAACTCGCGCGGATTCCGGCCGTGGTCTCCGAGCCGATGCTCGGCCTGATCCGCCTGCAGTGGTGGCGCGAGACGGTGGCGATGATCTTCGAGGAGGATCGCGTCCGGTCGCATGAGGTGGTCGGACCGCTCGCCGAGACGATCCGCGCCGCCGCCCTGCCCCGCGCCCCCTTCGACCGCCTGCTCGACGCCCGCGCCCGCGACGCCGAAAGCGACTGGCCCGCCGACCGCGCCGCGCTCGACGCCTATCTCGCCGACACCGGCGGCGCGCTGCTGGACCTCGCCGCGCGCGCCCTGTCGTCCGAACCCGGCCCGACCGCGGACGCCGGCTACGCCTTCGCCGCCGCCGCGTGGCTGCGGGCCAAGCCCGTCTTGCCGAAGGCGCACCCGCGGGACGCGCCGGAGGCGCGGGCGCTCGCGACCGACGCGCTGGCGGCGCTCGCCCGCGCCCGCGCCGCCGACGCGCCGAAGCCTGCGCGGCCGGCCTACCGCGCCGGATGGACCGCGGAGGCCACGCTGCGGGCCGCCCTCGCGCCAGACTATGAACCGGCGGAGGGGCCGCTCACCCCGTCGCCCTTCCGGCGCCGCGCCGGTCTGCTGTGGCGGGCGGCGACGGGAAGGTGGTGACGGCCGCGGCCGCATGGCGGGGCGGGCGGAAGGCGAGCAGCGCGTCGCCCGGCTCGGCGCGGACCGATGCGGGGTCGGCGGCGAGGATCAGCCGCCCGTCTGCGCGCCGCAGCGCGAAAAGGTCCGCCTCCGGGCTTTCGCGGAGATAGTCGGAAAGCCCGAACTCCGGCGTCAGCGTCGTCCACGCGAAGGACCAGCCGTCGGCGTGGCGCGCCTCCAGCGTGGCGAAGTCGCGCCCCGCGCCGAGGCGGCGCCCGCCGAGACCCGAGGGCAGCGCGCGCGGGTCCTCCTCCGCGGCCCCCTGCCCGACCTCGAAGACGCCGTTCTGGCCGAAGAACGGGCGGTAGTTGGCGCAGACCAGCGCGTTGTAGCCGCTCTCGCGGGAGGCGGCGACGAGGGTGGCGTACCGGGTGAAGTCGAGCGAGCGCGTCGCGGCGTCGCCGAGGATCTCGCCGTAGTAGACCGGGACCGACGCCTCCCGCGCCGGCCGCAGGCGCCGCCAGTCCCGATCCGTCACCAGCACCGGCGTCTCGGCCTCCTGCAGCGCGACGGCGAAGGCGGCCGCCCACGGCGAGCTCCCGACGATCATGACCCCCGGCCGCCCCGTCGCCACCAGCCCGAGCAGCCGCGCCAGCGGGCGCACCGAGAACCCGTGCGCGAGCACCGTCGTCGCCACCAGCGCGAAGGCGAGCGGCGGCAGGCGCGCCCCGTCCTCCCACCCGAGGTCGACGAAGCGCGCCCCGAAGAAGCCGGCGACGGCGAAGCCCACCAGACCGCGCGGCGCGATCCAGGCGATCAGCGCCTTGTCGCGCCACGGCACGCCGCTCCACGCCAGCGCCGGCAGCACGGCGAGGGGGCGCACGAGGAACAGCACCGTCGCGACGAAGGCGGCCGCCGACCAGTCGAGGCTTGCGATGGTCGCCCGGTCGAGATCGGCGCCGAGGATCACGAACACGCCGCCGACCAGCATCGCGGTCAGCTGCTCCTTGAACCGGCGCAGCTCGTCGAAGGCGGGAAGCTGGGCGTTCGCGAGCCAGACCCCGAGCACGGTGACGGCGACCAGACCGCTCTCGGTCAGCACCGCGTTCGCCAGCACGTAGACCCCGAGCACCGAGGCGATGAGGATCGGCGCGCGCAGGTATTCCGGCGCCTGCCCGTGGCGGAACACCCACGCCAGCGCCGCGCCCGCGGCCGAGCCCATCGCCGTGGCGACGCCGACGCCGAGCGCGATGCGCAGCGCCGTCTCGATGGTCTCGTTGCCCAAGAAGCCGACCACGCCGATCTCGAAGGCGAGCACGGCGAACAGCGCCCCTACGGGATTGTGGATGATCGCCTCCCACCGCAGGATCGCGGCGGGCCGCGGCGCCAGCCGCGCCTGGCGCAGCATCGGCAGCACGGTCGTCGGCCCGGTGATCACCATGATGCCCCCGAAAGTCGCGGCGACCGCGGGCGACAGCCCCGCGACGCCCCACGCGGCGGCCGAGGACAGCGCCCAGGTCAGCGGCGCGCCGATCAGCACCATGCGCTTGACGGCGGGCGCGGCGTCGGCGAGCTGGCGGAAGCGCAACGGCAGGCCGCCCTCGAACAGGATGACGGCCACCGCGATGGCGAGGATCGGCCGCATCAGATCGTCGAGCACCGCGCGCGGGTCGAGGACCTGCAATCCGGGCCCGACCGCGAGCCCCGCCGCCAGCATCACCACGATCGCGGGAAGTTGAAGCCGCCACGCCAGCCACTGCGCGCCCACGCCGAGGGCGCCGATGGCGGCGAGGGTCGCGAGGGTGTCCTGCATGCTCGGCGGCCCCTTGGGCGAGGGTCG
>RECW01000006.1 GCA_007693835.1 Paracoccaceae bacterium
GCGCGCCTACGCTTCCGCGGCCCTGTTGATGAGCTGCGTCCGAGAACCCGCGATCCGTCGTGCGCTCCGCAGCCTCGCCTTCTCGGTCGAACGCCCGCGTCAGGCGTTCGCGGTGGCCTGCGCGGCGCGGCGCTCGATCTCGGTCTTGTAGATCTGGGCGAAGTCGATCAGGTCGAGCATCAGCGGCGGATAGCCGCCGTCGCGCGTGACGTCCGACAGGATCCGCCGGGCGAACGGGAACAGGATCCGCGGGCACTCGATCAGCAGGAAGGGGCGCATATGCGTCTCGGGCACGCCGGTCACCGTGAACAGGCCGGCGTAATCGAGTTCGACGACGAACACCGTCGTTTCGCCCGCCGTGGCGGTGGCGGTGAGCTTCATCGAGACTTCATATCGATCTTCGCCGCGCGCCTTGGCGTCGAGATTCACCGCGACCTTGATGTCGGGCCGCCCCTGGGTGTCGCCGCCCTTCATCGCGGCGACGTTCTCGAAGGACAGATCGCGGACATACTGCGCGAGAAGCGCCACCTTCGGATTAAGCGTCGTGGGCTGGGACTGCGCGGGCGCGCCGCCGTTCGGTTCGTTCTCGGCCATGATCCTCGCTCCGGCTGGACGGCGGGCAGGTATCACGCGGCGTGCGGCCGCACAACGCCGCGACTCCGGTCGCGCGCGGCGCGTCAGCGCCGCGGCGGCGGGTCGTGCGGGTCCGCGTCGTGCGGATCGACCTCGCGGTACTCCGCTTCGATGGGCGCGTCGCCGATGGGCCCGCGCCTGCGCGCGGCCCGGGGTCCCGAGCTGACGACCTGCGCCGCCAGCTTCGGCCCGCCCCAGGCGATCAGCGCGCTCCGCGCCTGTGGCGTGAGCAGCGCGAAACCCACCGCGTCCGTCAGGAAACCCGGCGTCAGCAGCAGGGCGCCGGCGAACAGCAGCAGCGCGCCATGGGCCAGCGTCGGCGTCGGGTCGCGGCCGCGGCGCAGGTCGTTCTGCAAGGTCCCGAGGGCGGCGAACCCCTGCGCGCGCAGCATGGCCGCGCCGATCGCCGCAGTCAGCAGCACGATCGCGATCGTGGCCCACAGACCGATGGCGCCGCCGATCTGCACGAACAGCACGATCTCGATCAACGGCACGCCGATCAGCGCTGCGAATAGCCACATGGGCGCCTCCCCTTGTCGAGAACCGGCCCGGGCGATGGACAGCGCGGCCCTCAGCCCATACATAAAGCCCCGGGCCGGGACCCGCCATCGCCCATTCATCGGGTTCAGGCCGCCGGGGGCGGAGCACAAGGATCGCCGATTCCATGCCGAGTGGCGTCATAGAGCTCATCATTCTCGCGGGCATCGCGGTGTTTCTCCTGTTCCGGCTGCGCGGCGTCCTCGGCACCAAGACCGGCTTCGAGGAGCAGCAGCACCGCCCGATCCCCCGCGCCGAAGCGACGCGGCCCGCCGCGCCGCCGCCGGCGCCCTTGCCGGACGAAGGCGTCGACGAGGACAGCGCCGCCGCGGCCGGCGGCGACACGGAGATCGCCGAGGCGCTCGCCGCGATGCGTCGCGCCGAGGAGGGTTTCTCGCCGCGGGCCTTCGTGCAGGGCGCGCGCGGGGCTTACGAAATGATCCTGATGGCGTTCGAGCAGGGCGACCTCGATACGTTGCGCCGGTTCCTCGCGCCGGACGTCTACGCCGGGTTCGCCGAGGCCATCGAAGGCCGTCGCGCCGCCGGCTACACGGTGGAGGCGCGCTTCATCGGGGTGCGCGAGGCGAAGATCGTCGGCGCGCGCTTCGACCCGGAGACGGCCGACGCCGAGATCGCGATCCGCTTCAAGGGCGAGATGATCACCGCCGTCCACGACGCCGAGCACCGGGTGATCGAGGGCGACCCGAACGAGATCCGCCGCGAGACCGACGTCTGGACCTTCGCGCGCCGCATGGGCGCGAGCGACCCCAACTGGCTGCTCGTCGCCACGGGCGAATGAGGGCGGCTGCGCCCTCCCGCGCCGCCTGCTCCATCGCGCCGCCATGGCCCGCAAGCGCCGCCGCCTGAGCGCGGAGGACCGCGCGCTCTGGGACCGGGTGGCGCAGTCCGCCCGGCCGCTCAGCGACGGGCTTGCCCCGCGGCCCGTCGATGGACCGACGGAGCCGCCGACCGACACGGCCGGCTCACGCGACGGCGGAAGCGCGCGCCCCTTCGTTCTGGAGCCGGGGTCGCCGCCCCGCCCGAGCGTCCAGGCCGAACCACACGTTCTGCGCGCGTCCCTGCGGCCCGAAGGCCGTCTGGCCGCCGGCGTCTCATGGGCTCCGTTCGCCGCCGATCGCCCGGCGCCCGTGCGCCGCGGCGAGCCGGGCCTCGACCGCGGCACGGCGCGCCGCCTTGCGGCGGGACGGCGGGAGCCGGAGGCGCGGCTCGACCTCCACGGCATGACGTGGGACCGCGCGCACGGGGCGCTGACGCGGTTCGTCGTCGACAGCGCCGCGCAGGGCCGCCGGTGCGTGCTGGTGGTGACGGGGAAGGGTCGTGGGGTTGGCGGCGAGGGCGAAGGCGTGTTGAAGCGCGACGCGCCGCGCTGGCTCGCCGCGCCGCCGCTCGCGGCGCTGGTCGTCGGCGTCTACGAGGCCCACGC
>RECW01000005.1 GCA_007693835.1 Paracoccaceae bacterium
GCGCTGATCCCGGTGGCGAACGCGGTCGAGTCGACCGGGCTCGCGGAGGTCGTCGCCAAGGAGGCGCTGTCCTTCGGCGGCGTCGAGCCCGACGCGGCGTTCGTCGTCGGCGTGCTGCTGTTCGCCAGCATGATGCTGACCAACGTGCTGAACAACGCCGCCGCGGTGGCGATGATGGCGCCGGTCGCCTTCACCATCGCCCGCAGCCTCGAGGTCGACCCCGACGCGCTGCTGATGGCGGTCGCCATCGGCTCGCAGAGCGGTTTCCTCACCCCCATCGGCCACCAGAGCAACACGCTGGTCCTGTCGGCCAGCGGGCTGCGCTTCTGGGATTTCTGGCCGCTCGGCCTGCCGCTGCAGGCGGTGGTGCTGGTCGTGGCGATCCCGGCGATCCTGTTCGTCTGGCCGCTGTAGGCTCCCCGGCGTTTCACCTGAGTGAAAAACATTTCTTGTGGCGCCACGCGTCCGGCGCTAAGGGAGGCGAAACCCCAAGGAGGAGGCGGGCCATGTGCGGCATCGTCGGGCTGTATCTGAAGAACGACGCGCTGGAGGGCGATCTCGGCCGCCTGACCGCGCTGATGCTCCACGAGATGCGCGAGCGCGGACCGGACTCGGCCGGCTTCGCCGTCTACGGCGCCGTCGAGCCGGGCGCGAAGCTCGTGCTGCTGTCGAAGGACGGCGCGACGGACTGGGCGGCGCTGGCGAAGCGGTTCGAAGCGGCGCTTGGCGCGGCGGCGGACGTCTCGCCGCTGGCCGACCATGCGGTGCTGCGGACGGAAGCCGACGGCGACGCCGCGCGGCGCTGGATCATCGAGCATGCGCCCGACGTCACGGTCCTGTCGCTCGGGCAGGCCATCGAGGTGTTCAAGGGCGTCGGCGACCCCGACGGGGTGGCGGCGCGGTTCGGCCTGGCCCAGCGCACCGGCCGGCACGCCATCGCCCACACGCGCATGGCGACCGAATCGGCCGTGACCACCGCGGGCTCGCACCCCTTCTCGACCGGCGCCGACACCTGCCTCGTGCATAACGGCTCGCTCTCGAACCACAACCGGCTCCGCGAGACGCTGCGGGCCAAGGGCGAGAGCTTCCAGACCGAGAACGACTCGGAGGTGGCCGCCGGCTTCCTCGCGCAGGCGATGCGCGAGGGGGAGACGCTGGAGGGGGCGCTGAACGCCGCGCTCAAGGCGTTCGACGGCTTCTACACCTTCGCCATCGGCACGCGCGACGGCTTCGCCGTGCTGCGCGACCCCATCGCCTGCAAGCCCGCGGTGATGGCCGAGACCGACGACTGGGTGGCGATGTCGTCGGAGTTCCGCGCCATCGCCAGGCTGCCGGGGGTGGAGCACGCCCACATCTGGGAGCCGAAGCCCGCGCAGATCTACAGCTGGAGCCGCGCCGCATGACCGATACGCTGCTCAGGAACACGGCGCTGGATGTGGCGGCGACCTCCGTCCGCGCGGTCAACGCCGCGTTGAAGGCCGAGACGGAGGGCGCCTTTACGGTGCTGAACCCCGGCGGCGCCCACGCGCTCGCCTGCGGGCTGACGCAGCCCGTCGAGGTCACGATCAAGGGGCACGCCGGCTACTACTGCGCCGGGATGAACCAGCGCGCGAGCGTGACGGTGGCCGGCAACGTCGGCACCGGCGTCGCGGAGAACATGATGTCGGGCGTCGTGCGGGTGACGGGCGACGCCAGCCAGTCGGCCGGGGCCACCATGCACGGGGGCCTGCTGGTGATCGAAGGCGACGCCTCGGCGCGCTGCGGCATCTCGCTGAAGGGCGGCGAGATCGTCGTCGGCGGCTCGGTCGGGCACATGTCGGCCTTCATGGCGCAGGCGGGCGCGCTGGTGGTGCTGGGCGACGCAGGCGAGGCGCTCGGCGACTCGATCTACGAGGCCCGGCTCTACGTGCGCGGCAAGGTCGCGAGCCTCGGCGCCGACTGCGTCGAGAAGGAGATGCGCGACGAGCACCGCGCGCAGGTCGCCGACCTGCTGGCGCGGGCGGGCATGGACGCCGACCCGGCCGCGTTCCGCCGCTACGGCTCGGCCCGCAAGCTCTACAACTTCAAGATCGACAACGCCTATTGAGGGGCCGACCGATGGCTGAGATCCCGCGCACCGCGCCCCGAAAGTCGGCGACCTTCGACGACTACACCCTGTCCGAGATCCGCCGCGCCGCCGCCACCGGCCTCTACGACATCCGCGGCGGGGGGGCGAAGCGGCGCGTGCCGCATTTCGACGACCTGCTGTTCCTCGGCGCGTCTATGTCGCGCTATCCGCTGGAGGGCTACCGCGAGGCCTGCAGCACGTCGGTGACGATCGGCGACCGCCACGCGAAGAAGCCGCTGGAGCTGAAGATCCCGATCACCATCGCCGGCATGAGCTTCGGCTCGCTCTCGGGGCAGGCGAAGGAGGCGCTCGGGCGCGGCGCGACGCTCGCGGGCACCTCCACCACCACCGGCGACGGCGGCATGACGCAGGAGGAGCGCGGGCATTCGGAGAAGCTGATCTACCAGTATCTCCCCTCGCGCTACGGCATGAACCCCGACGACCTGCGCAAGGCCGACGCCATCGAGGTGGTGGTGGGCCAGGGCGCCAAGCCCGGCGGCGG
>RECW01000111.1 GCA_007693835.1 Paracoccaceae bacterium
CAGCCTCGTCCGGTATGCCGACGACCTCCAGACCATCGTCCCGAACGTCGCCAAGGGCTTCAGCTGGAACGACGACTACACCCAGCTGACCTTCACGCTGCGCCGCGGCCACAAATGGTCGGACGGCGCGCCCTTCACCGCCGAGGACGTGGCGTTCTGGTACAACGACATGATCCTCAACCCGGCGGTGTTCGAGACGACGCCGGACCGCTGGCTGTTCGGCGGCCAGCCCGCGACTGTCGAGGCGCTGGACGAGGTGACGGTGCGCTTCGGCTTTCCGACCCCGCAGCCCAACATCATCAACCGTTTCGCGGTGGATTACGGCCAGACCTTCCAGCCGAAGCACTTCCTCGGCCGCTACATGGACCGCCACAACCCCGAGGCCGCGGCGCTCCGCGCCGACCACGGCTTCGACTCCGAAGCCGAGGCGATAGACTGGTTCTTCGGCGGGTCCGACTGGAAGGACGTGCCCTCGCCGCTGCTGAAGGACGCCGCGAAAGCGCAGGCCATCGGGGTGGCGGTCGTGCCGACGCTCGAGAGCCACATCGTGGTGGAGGACAACACCGAAGGCCGCCGCCTCGTCGCCAATCCCTATTTCCACATGGTCGACACGGCGGGCAACCAGCTGCCCTACATCCCCGAGATCCGCGAAGTCTACGTCGCCGAGCGCGAAGTGCAGAACCTGCGCATCATGAACGGTCAGATCACCTGGAAGCAGCAGGCGGTCGAGCTCAACGACTTCCCGCTGCTGAAGGAGAACGAGGCGCGCGGCGGCTACGTCGCGGCCCTGGCGCCGGCGCTCGGCGAGACCGTGTTCTACATGTTCAACCGGACTCACAAGGACCCGGTGCTGCGCGAGATATTCTCCGACATGCGCTGGAGCCAGGCGATGTCGATGGCGCTCGACCGCGCCGAGATCAACGAGGTGGTCTATCTCGGGCAGGGGACGCCGATGCAGTCGACGCCGGCCGAGCCGCGCACGGTCGACTTTGTGACCGAGGAGCACCTGAACGCCTTCATCCAGCACGATCCCGACGCGGCGCGCGCCCTGCTCGACGAGATGGGGCTGGTCGACTCGAACGGCGACGGCGTGCGCGAGCGCCCCGACGGCCGGCCGCTGGCGATCCGCATCGTCTTCGCCAACCAGGGTTCGCCCTCGCAGCTCCACGAGCTGACACGCGGCTACTGGTCGGATGTGGGCGTGCAGGTCGACATCCGCGAGGTGACGTCGGACGAGTACCGCTCGGGCGGCAACAACAACGACCTCGACGTGACGATCTGGAAGAACGACGGCATCACCGGCCCGTTCATCAGCCAGGACGCCACGATGCTGGTGCCGCCCTTCGGCGACTTCTTCAACCCCGGCACCGGGCACGACTGGGCGACGTGGCGGGCGACTGGCGGCGCCGAGGGCGTCGAGCCGCCCGACTACGTCAAGGCGCTCTGGCCGCTCGCGGAGCAGTTCCTGCAGGAGCCGCTCGGCACGGCGGAGAGCTCGCGCATCGGCGGCGAGATCATCGACATCCACGTCGACAATCTGCTGAAGATCGGCATCGTGGGCGACGTGCCGTCGCCTTACGTGTACGACGCCGATCTCGGCAACGTGCGGCCGATGACGGCGAAGACCTACGACTTCTACTGGACGTATCCGTACCGTCCGCAGCAGTGGTTCTTCCGCGACTGAGCCGCGGCGGGGCCTGAGGCCCGCCCTGCGCCGGCCCTCTCCCGTCCGCGGGGGAGGGCGCGCCAGTCAATCCGACGGAGGACACGATCTTGGCGCGCTTCGTCCTCGAACGCCTGCTCGGCATGGTCCTGACGCTGTTTCTCGTCTCGATCATGGTCTATTTCATCATGGAGCTGCCGCCCGGCGACTACGCCGACCGGTTCGCCTTCCGCAAGTATTCGGGCACCGGCGTCACCGTCACCGAGGCGATGATCGAGGAGATCCGCCGCGATCTCGGCCTCGACCGGCCTGCTTACCTCCGCTACTTCGACTGGATTTCCGGCATCGTGCTGCGCGGCGATTTCGGCATGGCGTATTCCTTCCTGACGCCGGTGACGAACGTGCTCGGCGACAAGGTGTGGCTGACGCTCGGCCTGCTGTTCGCGACGCTGCTGATCACCTACGCCGTCTCCATACCGATCGGAATCTACGCGGCCGTGCGCCGCGGCTCGGCCGCTGATTACGGCCTGACGGTCTTCTCCTATCTCGGGCTCGCGCTGCCGAACTTCCTGCTGGCGCTGATCATGCTCTACTGCGCCAACCGCTGGTTCGGCGCGAGCGTCGGCGGGCTGTTCTCGCCGCAATTCGAGAACGCGCCGTGGTCGCTCGCGAAGGTCTGGGACCTGGTCAAGCATCTCTGGCTGCCGGCCTTCGTGCTGGCCTGGTCGGCGGTCGCCTACCAGTTGCAGACGGTGCGCGCGACGATGTCGGACGAGCTGAACAAGCTCTCGGTGGTGGCCGCCCGCGCCCGCGGCGTGCCGGAGACGCGGCTGCTGGTGAAGTATCCGGCGCGGCTCGCGATAAACCCCGTAGTCTCGACCATCGGCTTCGACGTCAACCGCATCTTCTCGGAACTGCCAATCGTCGCGGCGGTGCTGGGGCTGACGGAACTCGGCGACCTGCTGCTGAAGGCGTATCTCGACCTCGACATGAACGTGGCCGGCGCGATCCTGCTGATGCTGACCACGATCATCGTGGTGATGAATTTCGTGTCGGACCTGCTGCTCGGCTGGCTCGACCCGCGCATCCGCATGGGAGCCTGAGCGATGGCCGTGCTCGACGACCTGCGAGCCCCTGCCGAGACCCGCGCCGAACGCCGCGAGCGCGAGCGGCGCGAGCGCTACTACGCCGCCTCGCAATGGACGCTGATCTGGTGGCGCTTCCGCCGCCACCGCGCCGCGATGGCGGGGCTTGCGGTGCTGGGGCTTATGGCCTTTCTCGGCCTCTTCGCCGAGTTCTTCGCGCCCTACGGCCAGACGACGCGCAACGCGCAGTATCTGAACGGCGCGCCGCAGTGGCCGATGTTCTGCGACGCGAACGGCTGCTCGGCCCGCCCCTTCATCCACGGCACGCGCACCGAGCGCGACCCCGTCACGCTGCGCTCGCGCGCCGTGCCCGACCCCGACATGCGGCTCTACGTGCGCTTCTTCGTCGAGGGCGAGCCGGCCCGGCTGCTGGGGTTCCTCCCGATCTCGACGCGGTTCTTCGGCGTCGACGGCGGCGGGCGCATCCATCTCTGGGGCACGGACGATCTCGGCCGCGACGTGTTCAGCCGCACCCTGTTCGCGACGCGCACCTCGCTGTCGATCGGCGTGATGGGCGTGGTGATCTCCTTCGTGCTGGCGCTGATCATCGGCGGCGTGGCGGGGTATTTCGGCGGGATCGTCGACAGCGTGATCCAGCGCGTGACGGAGGTGATCCGCGTCATCCCGGTCATTCCCCTCTACATGGGCCTCGCCGCCGCCATGCCGCGGGACTGGACCACCACGCAGGTCTATTTCGCGATGACGCTGATCCTCGGGCTGGTCGGCTGGCCGACGCTGGCGCGGCGCATCCGCAGCCAGCTGCTCTCGATCCGCAACGAGGATTACGTGGTGGCGGCGCGGCTGGCCGGCGCGCGGCCCTCGCGGATCATCGCGACGCACATGCTGCCCTCCTTCACCAGCTTCATCATCGTCGATCTGGTGATCTCGTTTCCCTACATGATCCTCAGCGAGACGGCGCTCTCCTTCGTGGGCCTCGGTCTGCGCCCGCCGGCGGTGTCGTGGGGCGTGATGCTGCAACAGGCGCAATCGGTGCGCGTGATCGAGCAGACGCCGTGGCTGTTCATCCCCGCGGCCTTCGTAGTGCTGGCGGTGCTGGCCTTCACGCTGGTCGGCGACGGGCTGCGCGACGCCGCCGACCCCTATTCGGAGGCGCGCTGATGGACCGGCTGCTGAGCGTCGAAAACCTCTCGATCTCGTTCCGCACCGACGAAGGGCCGATCACGCCGGTGCAGGGCGTCAGCTTCGGGGTGGACCGCGGGCGCACGCTGGGGATCGTGGGCGAGTCCGGCTCGGGCAAGTCGGTCTCGACCAAGGCGCTGATGCGGCTGCTGCCGGGTTCCGCGAGCCTCTCGCCGGAGACGCGGATGCGCTACCGCGCCAAGAACGGCGAGACGGTGGCGATCGAAACGCTGAAGCCGCGCGACCGGGCGCTGCGGCGGCTGCGCGGCGGCGAGATCGGCATGATCTTCCAGGAGCCGATGGCCTCCTTCAGCCCGGTCTACAGCATCGGCAACCAGATGATCGAGACGATCCGGCTGCACCGGGGTCTCGGCGGGCGCGCGGCGCGCGATCTGGCCGTGGAGATGCTGGCCAAGGTCGGAATCTCGTCGCCGGAGACGCGGGTCGACCAGTATCCGCACGAGATGTCGGGGGGCATGCGCCAGCGCGCGATGATCGCGCTGGCGCTCTCGGCCGGACCGGCGCTGCTGATCGCCGACGAGCCGACCACGGCGCTCGACGTCACCATCCAGGCGCAGGTGCTGGACCTGATGCGCGACCTGCAGCGCGACCTCGGCATGGCGATGATCTTCATCACCCACGACCTCGGCGTGATCGCGCAGATCGCCGACGAGGTGGCGGTGATGTATCTCGGCACGATCGTCGAGCGCGGGCCGACGCGCGAGGTGATCCGGCGGCCGCTGCACCCCTACACGCGCGGCCTGCTGGAGGCGATCCCGGCCATCGACCGGCTCGACGCGCGGCTGAAGCCGGTGCCCGGCGACATCCCGAGCCCGTCGCAGCGCCCGTCCGGCTGCCCGTTCCGCACCCGCTGCCCGGAGGCGGTGCCTGGCCTCTGCGACCGCGCCGCGCCGCGGGAGACCGCAGTGGGCGAAGGCCGCGCGGTGCGCTGCCACCTGCACGACGCCGCGAGGGCCGCCGCATGAACCCGGTCCTGATCGAAGTCCGCGACCTCGAAGTGCGCTTTCCGGTGCGCGGCAAGGGTTTCCTGAACCGCGGTCCGGTGCAGGAAGTCCGCGCCGTCGACGGCGTCAGCTTCGACATCCGCCGCGCCGAGACGGTGGGGCTGGTGGGCGAGTCCGGCTCGGGCAAGACCACGGTCGGCCGCGCGATCCTGCGCGCGATCGACCCGACGTCGGGCACGGTGATCTATCACGGCCGCCAGGGCGACGTGGACCTGGCGCACGCCGACGAGAGCGCCTTGCGCGACGTGCGCGGCAAGCTGCAGATGGTGTTCCGCGAGGGCGGCGTGCCGGTGCACAGCCTGTCGGGCGAGGCGCTCAGGCTGTTCCGCCCGCGCATGAGCCTCGTCTTTCAGGACCCCTATTCCTCGCTGAACCCGCGCATGACCGTGCGCGACATCATCGCCGAGCCGCTGATCGCCGGCGGCGTCATGCGCGACCGCGCCCAGATCGACGCGCGGGTGCGCGAGATCGCGGCGCGCTGCAAGCTCGACCTCGAACATCTCCGCCGCTTTCCGCACGCCTTCTCCGGCGGCCAGCGCCAACGCATCTGCATCGCCCGGGCGCTGGTGGCGAGGCCCGACTTCGTGGTCTGCGACGAGTCGGTCTCGGCGCTCGACGTCTCGATCCAGGCCGAGATCGTCAACCTGCTGAAGGATCTGCAGGAGGAGATGGGCGTCGCCTTCCTGTTCATCGCGCACGATCTTTCGGTGGTCGCGCAGATGAGCCACCGGGTCGCGGTGCTCTATGTCGGCAAGTTCGTCGAATACGCGCCGACGGAAAACCTGTTCTTCGCGCCGCGTCATCCCTACACGCACGCGCTGCTTTCGGCGGTGCCGCGCGCCGACCCGGACGCGGTCTTCGACCCGATCCGCCTCGACGGCGAGATCCCGAGCCCGCTCTCGGCGCCCTCGGGGTGTCGCTTCCACACCCGTTGCCCCTTCGCCCGCGACCGGTGCAAGACGGAGACGCCGGCCTGGCGCGAGATCGCGCCCGAACATTTCGTCGCCTGCCACTACGCCGAGGAGTTCGACTTCTCCCGCCCCCGCGCGGCCGCCTGACGCGCCTTTCCGAGACCGATCGTGCCCGACACCGTAACCGACGTCCTGATCGAGAAACCCCGGCTCGGCGAGCCGTATCTGCTCACCCCCGGCCCGCTGACCACCTCATGGGCGGTGAAATCCGCCATGCTGCGCGACTGGGGCAGCTGGGACGACGACTTCCGCACCATGACGGCGGAAGTGCGCGCGCGGCTGCTGGCGCTGCTCGGGGCTTCGGGCGCCGGTTACGACTGCGTGCCGATGCAGGGCAGCGGCACTTTCGCGGTCGAGGCGATGCTGGGCAGTTTCATCCCGCGGGGCGCGCGCGCGCTGGTGCTGGCGAACGGCGCCTACGGGTTGCGCGCGGCCGAGACGCTGACGGTGATGGGCCGCGACCACGTCGTGCTCGACAAGGGCGACTATCTGCCGCCGCGGGGCGGCGAAGTGGCCGCGATCCTCGCGCGCGACCCCGCGATCAGCCACGTCGTCGCCATCCATTGCGAGACGAGTTCCGGCGTCCTGAACCCGCTGGAGGAGATCGCCGCCGCGGTCGTCGGCGCCGGGCGCAGGCTGCTCGTGGACAGCATGTCGGCCTTCGGCGCCGTGCCGCTCGACCCCGCGACGGTCCCCTTCGCGGCGATGGTCTCCTCGGCGAACAAGTGCATCGAGGGCGTGCCCGGCTTCGGCTTCGTCTTCGCGCGCAAGGCCGCGCTGAAGGCGGCGCAGGGGAACGCCCACTCCCTCAGCCTCGACGTTCACGCGCAGTGGGCGGCGATGGAGAAGACCGGCCAGTGGCGCTTCACGCCGCCGACCCATGTGGTGGCGGCCTTTCTGGAGGCGCTGCGCGAGCACGAGGCCGAGGGCGGCGTCGCCGGGCGCGGCGCGCGCTACGCCGCCAACCGCGACGCGCTGGTGGCGGGGATGCGGCGGCTCGGCTTCGAGACGCTGCTGGCCGATCGCTGGCTTTCGCCGATCATCGTCACCTTCTTCCAGCCCGCCGACCCCGCCTTCGCCTTCGCGCGGTTCTACGCGGCGATGAAGGCGCGGGGCTTCGTCATCTACCCGGGCAAGCTGACGGCGGTGGAGAGTTTTCGCCTCGGCTGCATCGGGCGCATCGACACGGGCGTGATCGCCGACCTGCTCGACGCGGTGGCCGGGGCGCTGGCGGAGATGGGCGTGAGAAGCGCCGCGCCCTCCGCCGCCGCCATGGCCGAGCGGGCGCGGCTGACCGATCAGGGGGAGGAATGACGATGAAAAGGTTCAAAGCCGTCGTGTTCGACTGGGCCGGCACCATGGTCGATTTCGGCAGCTTCGCGCCGATGGGCGTGTTCGTCGAGGCCTTCGCCCGCTTCGGCGTGGAGGTCTCCATCGACGAGGCGCGCGCGCCGATGGGGATGCCGAAACGGGATCACATCAAGGCGATGCTCGCCGGGCCGCGCGTCGCAGAGGCCTGGGCCGCCGCGCGCGGCCATGCGCCGACCGACGCCGACGTGGACGCGATCTACAAGGTCTTCGTGCCGATGAACGAGGAGGTCGCGGCGACATACGCGACGCTCGTGCCGGGCGCGGGCGCGGCGGTGGAGACGCTGCGCAGGATGGGTCTGAAGATCGGCTCGACCACCGGCTACACCCGTTCGATCATGGAGCGCGTGCTGCCCGTGGCCGCGGCGCAGGGCTATGCGCCCGACAACCTCGTCTGCTCCGACGACCTGCCCGAAGGCCGCCCCGGACCGCTGGGGATGTACAAGTGCTTCATCGACCTCCGCGTCTATCCGCCCTCCACAGTCGTGAAGGTCGACGACACAGAGCCGGGGATCGCCGAGGGCGTCGCCGCGGGCTGCCTGACGGTGGGCGTCGCGCTCTCGGGCAACCACGTCGGCAAGACGCCCGAGGAGTTGGCGGCGATGTCCGAGACCGAGATCGCGCCTCTGCGCGAGGCGGCGGCGGCGACGCTGCGCGCGGCGGGCGCCGACCACGTGATCGACACGGTCGCCGACCTGCCGGCGCTGCTCGAACGCCTCGACGGCTGAGATGGACGCGGGCGAGGGCAACGTCCTCTTCGTCACGCTCGACCAGCTCCGCGCCGACGCGGTGACGGGGCGGCTGGCGGGGCTGGCGCCCACCCCGGCGCTCGACCGGCTGCGGGCGGAGGGGGCGACGTTCCTCAACCACCACACCGTGACCGTGCCCTGCGGCCCGTCGCGCGCCTCGCTGCTGACCGGGCTCTACGCCTTCAACCACCGTGCGATCCGGAACGGGACGCCGCTCGCCGCCCATCACGATGGGCTCGGCAAGGCGCTGCGGCGGCTCGGGCGCGAGCCGCTGTTGTTCGGCTATACCGACTCGACGCCCGACCCGACGCGCCTCGACCCGAACGACCCGGACCTGACCATCTACGAAGGCGTCGCGCCCGGGTGGCGCGAACTCTGCGAGATGCGCGCCGACGCGGGCTTCGAATGGCCCGCGGCGCTCAAGCGGCGCGGCTACGCGATCCCCGAGCCGACGCCCGACCGCATCCACGACCTCTACGCGCCCCGCGACGGGCGGATCGACGGCCCCGCCCTCTATAGCGCCGAGGACAGCGACACCGCCTATCTGACCGACCGCGCGCTGGAGGCGCTGGACGTGCGGCGCTGGCGGCCGTGGTTCGCCCATCTCGCCTATATCCGCCCCCACCCGCCGCTGGTCGCGCCCGAGCCCTTCAACCGCCTCGTCGACCCCGCGCGCGTGCCGCCGCCGGCGGGGCCCGGCGCCGACCACCCGTTCCGCGCCGCGTGGTTCTCGGAGCCGACGCAGAAGAAGCTTTTCCACGGCTTCGACGGCGATTGCGCGGGGATGGCGCCCGAGACGGCGCAGGCGCTGCGCGCCGTCTATCTCGGGTTGCTGGCGGAGGTGGACCGCCATCTCGGGCGGCTGCTCGACTGGCTCGACGAGACCGGACAGGCCGATCGGACGCTGGTGATCGTGACCGCCGACCACGGCGAGATGCTGGGCGACCAGGGGATGTGGGGCAAGGAGAGCGTATTCCTGCCCGCCCACCACGTGCCGCTGATCGTGCGCGACCCGCGTCGCCCCGGCGCGCGCGCCGTCGAGGCGATCACTGAGACGGTGGACCTTGCGCCGACCGTGCTCGACTGGCTGGGCGCCGCGCCCCCGCCCGCGATGGACGGCGCCTCGCTGCTGCCCTTCCTCGACGGAAGCGAGCCGCCGGGCTGGCGCGACGCCGCGCTGACGGAGATCGACCTGGCCAGCCCCGCGACGCCGACCCGCTTCCAGCGCGCCTGGGGCCTCGGCGAGACGCGCTGCAACGCCGCCGTGATCCGCGACGCGCGCTGGACCTATGTCCATTTCAACGGCGGCGTGGCGCCGATGCTTTTCGACCGCGCCGAGGACCCCGAGGAGCGGCGCGATCTCGCCGGCGCGGCCGGCGCCGCGGACGAATTCCGTCGCCTGGCCGCCGCGATGCTCGACCGCCGCATGACCCGCGCCGACCGGCGGCTGACCGGATTCTCCTTCGGCGTCTGACGCGGTCGGCGCGAGATGGCGCATTTGGGGTGGAGACCGTCGATCCCTTCGGCGTTGTAACGCACCACCGCGTCACGCAGCGCCTCGCGATCCATCCCCGCTGCACGTGCCGCCTCAGCCCGGCTCATGCCGTCCGGCGCGTTCGCAATCGCCAGCATCCGCCGCGCGACCCGGTTCTTCTTCTCCCGCGTCGCGCGAACCCGCAGCTTCGGCGCGCTCAGCTCGTCCCTGTTCTCCAGCGCTCGTCCCATCCCTGCCTCGTAAAGCCCTGTCCACGAGGGGAATCACGGATCGAAACCACAGGAAAGGGGCGCCGAGTCAGGCCAATGGCGCGCTGGTACGACGTCTTGCGTCAAGGCTCGCGCATGGCGGCGTCGCATCGGTCGGCCGATGGGGCCTTTTCTATTTCAGCGTCGCTCAGATGATGCGGCGCCGGATGGCGCCCGCGATCTGTTCGACCAAGATGACGACGACGAGCACCACGAGGATGATGGTCATCGCCTCGCGGTAGCGGAACAGGTTCATCGCCGAGGTCAGCTCCACTCCGATGCCCCCCGCGCCGACGAGACCCAGGACCACGGCCGACCGGACCGCCTTCTCGACGCTGAACAGCGAGGTGGCGACGAAGCTCGGGAAGCATTCGGGGATGATCGCGCCGGCCACCACGGCGGTGCGGGAGGCGCCCGCCGCCGTGAGCGCCATGCCGGGGCGCGGGTTCGTCTCTTCGATGCGCTCTGCGAAGAACCGGCCGCAGAAGCCGATGGTGTCCATCACGATGGCGAGGATGCCCGCGAGCGGCCCGAGCCCGACGGCGACGACGAAGATCAGCGCCCAGATCAGGTCGGGGATGGTCCGCAGCGTCGAGACGACGGTGACCGCGACGACGCGGACGACCGCATGGGGCGTCGTGTTGGCGGCGCAGAGCAGCGCCATGGGCAGGCTGAGGATCACCCCGACCGTCACGCCCACCACCGCCATGTTGAGCGTCTCGAGCATCGCGCGGGCGACGACGTCCAGCCGTCCGGCGGCCGGCGGCCAGGCCATCGCGAAGAAGCGGCCGAGATTGTTGATCCCCCGGCCGAGCCGCTCGACCGAGATGTCGGCGTCCCAGACCCCCTGGAGGAAGAATGCGAGGAACAGGACGAGGACGGCCCAGGCGAACAGCGACGGCCGCTCAAACCGCGGCGGAGCGGGGCGCGTATGCGCGAGGGGCATGGACATGGGGTTCCTCCAGCGCGGCGGCCGCGCGGTCTGCGGCGTAGAGGTCGTGGATGGCGGCGGCGTCGACCGCGGCGGGCGGGCCGTCGATGGCGACGCGGCCATGCTTCAGCCCCACGATCCGCTCGGCGTAGGCGGTGGCGAGGTCGATCTGGTGCAGCACGCAGACAACCGTCAGCCGTCGCTCGCGCACGATCTCGAACAAAAGGTCCATCACCTCGCGGCCCGCGCGCGGGTCGAGCGAGGCGACCGGCTCGTCGGCGAAGACGAGCTGCGCGTCCTGCATCAGCATCCGCGCGATGGCGACGCGCTGCTGCTGTCCGCCCGACAGCGTGTCGGTGCGCCGGGCTGCGAGATGGGCGAGGCCGACCCGTTCGAGGCAGGCCATGGCCTGCTCGCGGGCGGCTTTGGGCGCCGTGAGCGCGAGGCTGCCGAACAGACCGTGCTCGCCCAGCCGACCGAACAGGACGTTCTGGTGGGCGCTGAGGTTGCCGACGAGGTTGAACTGCTGGAACACGCTGCCGAAGCGGGCGCGCAGCCGGCGGAGCTCGGCCCGGCGGGCGCGGTGCAGTTTCACGCCGCCGATCTCGATCTCGCCGGCCGTCAGCCGCTCCAGACCCAGCATGCAGCGCATGAGCGTGGACTTGCCGCAGCCGTTCGCCCCGAGCAGGACCACGCCTTCCCCCGGGGCGATGGAGAGATCCACGCCCCGGAGCACCTCGGTCCCATCCGGGTAGGTCTTGCGAACCCCTCGGATGTCGATCCGCATCAGTCCTCGACGCTCAGGCCAAGGGCGGCGTAGGCCTTGCGCACGACGTCGTAGGTGCTGTCGTCGACATCCACCAGCGCGGCGCCGCGATACCGCTCGCGACCTTCAGGCGCGAGCGTGGCGTCGATCAGGCGCTCCCCGTGCTCCATCGTGACCGCCTTCAGGAAGGCGACGCAGTCGGGGTCGACATGCGGGCCGGCGAGGATCAGGTCGTCGGGCATTTGCGGGCTTTCCACGAGGATGCGCCAGCCTTCGCCGTGGCGCTCCACGAAACCCGGCCAGTCGCGAACCCCGGTCGCCGTCGCCTGCACGTCCCCGTTGACCAGCGCCTCGAACAGAGTGCCGCCGAGGTTGAGGATCTGCACGTCCCGGTCGATGTCGACGCCGGCCTCCACAAGCATGTAGGCGGGAATGATGTGACCCGTGGTCGAGCCGACGTCCTTCATCGCGATCCGCGCGCCCTTAAGGTCTTCGAGCGACTGGTAGGGGCTGTCCGCGGCGACGATGAAGATCGAGGCGTAGGCAGGGCGGGCGAAGCTGACGATCGGCTGGACGCCCTCGACATTGTTGCCGATCGCGACGTACTCGGACGGCCCGGTCATCACCACGTCGATCTGCTCGAACTGAAGGGCGGTGACGGCGGCGGTGCGGTTGCCTACGGGAAAGAACTCGACCGTCAGGCCGGTGATCTCCTCCATCACCTCGACGAAGGGCCCGAAGCTGCGGCGAAGCTCCTCGAGGCCCTCGACGCCGGTGTCGGCATAGCGGAGCGTGGCGGGACAGCTGTCAGGCGCTTGGCCGAGCGCGGGGGCGGTCATGGCGGCGACGGCGACGCCGGACAGAAGGGTGGCGCGGAGCATCATCATCCTCTTTGATCTGTCGAAACGCGATGTGGGATGACGCCGGACTACGCCGGCCGCGTGACAGCGCCGTGGAGGATTGCTCTCAATTTCATGACAGTTCTGTCATGAATGCGTCTCTGGCGGCTGTGGCGCGCAATTCGCCTGGCCTTCTCCGGCCGGGCGCCCGCGATCTTGAGGCCATTCCCGAGAGTCCACCTGTGCCGTAGAGGCGCAGCCAGTGACGCCGGCGTTGCTTGCCGCGGAACCGCAGCCAGCGTGGACGGCGGAGTTGATGTCGAGCGGAAGCCGCCGGTGAGAAACGCCACCGATAGTCGGATCGCGCGCTCCGGAAACGCGTTCTTCCCGGCATCGGTCAGGCCGCCCCGCGGCGGCTGCGTCGTCAACGCGTTTGCTCAAGCCAGACACCTCGGATCAAGCTGAAACACCAAGGCGACGCACCCCGCACTTGCAAGCTGCCTGCGGGGCCGATCTCCGGCTTTCCGCACGGTCCGCGGGCGGTTCAGCAGCTTGTCGACGTCGCCATCCGACAAGAAGTCCGCGACAGCCTGCTGGG
>RECW01000075.1 GCA_007693835.1 Paracoccaceae bacterium
GACTGGGCGATGCGCTGGGCCGCGCTCGGCGTCGACTACGAGATGTTCGGCAAGGATCTCATCCCGTCGGCGGAGCTTGCGGCGAAGATCTGCCGCGCGCTCGGCGAGCCGGCGCCGCTGCCGTTCCAGTACGAGCTGTTCCTCGATGGCGAGGGGAAGAAGATCTCCAAGTCGAAGGGCAACGGCATCGCGGTGGAGGAATGGCTGCGCTACGCGAGCCCCGAGTCGCTCTCGCTGTTCATGTTCCAGAAGCCGCGGACGGCGAAGCGGCTGCACTGGGACGTGATCCCCAAGACCGTCGACGAATACGACCAGCACCTGCGCGCCTTCGAGACGCAGGAGACCGACAAGCGGCTGGAGAACCCGGTCTGGCACATCCACGCCGGCGAGCCGCCGAAATCCGACCTCGCCGTGCCGTTCGCGATGCTGCTGAACCTCGCCGCGGCGGCCTCGGCGCATGACAAGGCGGTGCTCTGGGGCTTCATCCGGCGGTATGCGCCCGAGGCGAGCCCGGAGACCCATCCGGGTCTCGACGCGGCGGCCGAGCGCGCGGTGCGCTACGTCGAGGACAAGATCCTGCCGACGCGCCGCCACCGCGCGCCCGACGACCGCGAGCGCGCGGCGCTCGCCGACCTCGCGGCGCGGCTTGCGGCGTGGGCGGGGCCGGCCGACGCAGGCGCGCTGCAGGACATGGTCTACGACGTCGGCAAGACCCATGGTTTCGAGCCGCTCCGCGACTGGTTCGCCACGCTCTATCAGGTGCTGCTCGGGGCCGATCAGGGCCCGCGCTTCGGCGGGTTCGTGGCGCTCTACGGCGTGGCGGAGACGGCGGCGCTGATCGACCGGGCGCTGTCGGGCGCGCTGCTCCGCGAGGACGCGCCGGCCTGAGCGGTCGTCAGAACGCGCGCCAGAGCGAGAGCCGCGCGCGCAGCCCGCGGTCGATGTCGCGCGTCAGCACTTCGCGCTCGACGCCGAACACCAGCGTGAGGCCCTCGGCGATCTCGTAGCCGACGGAGGGCGCGAGCTTCAGCACGTCGTAGTCGTCGCCCTCGCCGCGGGCGTTGCGCAGGCCGAGCGTCCCGAAGGCCTGACCCAGCACGATCCAGCGCGGCGCGGGGCGCAGGCCCACCGTGGCGTCGAGGCGCAGTTCGTCGGCCGCGTCGCCGAACTCGAAGCGGGGGCCGGCCTGCAGGTCGACGAACATGTCGCCGTAGCGCGTGCCGAAGCCGCGACCGTAGAGCAACCGCGCCTCCACGGCCGTGTCGCCGACGGCGCCGATGGCTTCGCGGGCGGAGGCGTCGCCGAACGGCTGGAAGACGGCGAGCTGCACGCTGGTCGGGTCGCCGGCCGCGCCTGTGCGCAGCCGTGCGCGCACCAGCGTCGAGAGGGTCGTCTGCGCGCCGTCGCCTTCGGGCGCCGCCGTCTCGATGGAGCCGCCCAGCGTCACCGCTTCGCGCCAGCCCCACTCGCCGTAGGCCGAGACGGTCGCCTCACGATAGCCGCCGTCGTCGGTTTCGTAGCCGCTGAGCGAGAGACTGGCGAAGCCGCCGCCGGGGGGCTGCGTCCACGCGCCGGCCTGCGCGCAGCCGGCTAGGAGGATGAGCAGACAGGCGAGGCGCATCCGCGGGTCCGTTAAGCGGCGTCGGTGGATTCTAGCGGCGTCCGCGTCCCGGCGGAGGGGGCGAGACGTCGCGGCTTCAGTTCGGCATCCCGAGC
The DNA here is from genome assembly GCA_007693835.1 of Paracoccaceae bacterium. Taxonomy (GTDB): domain Bacteria; phylum Pseudomonadota; class Alphaproteobacteria; order Rhodobacterales; family Rhodobacteraceae; genus Rubrimonas. Next base: position 1,717 of record RECW01000075.1, read on the forward strand.
TTGAGGCGCGTCCAGGCCCGCGCGACCGCGCGCTTCGCTTCGGGATCGCGCCCTCGCAGGGTGACGAGGCGCGCCATCTTGTCCGCAGGCGGGTAGATGGTCGGGTCGTCGCGCACCGCCGCATCCAGCATCGCGGTCGCCGCGGAGACCGCGTTGGCCGCCAGCACCGCGTTGGTGTTCAGCGCGCTGATCTCGGGGCGCAGCATCGTCTCGATGAACCGACGACCGCCTTCGGGGTTCGGCGCGTCGACCGGCATCACGAAGACGTCGACCCAGAGCAGCGCGCCTTCGGTCGGCGTGATGAAGGCGTAGCGGTCGCCGGCTTCGGCGAGGTCGGTGTTCCACGTCATGGCGAGGCACACGGCGCCTTCTTCCAGCAGCTCGACATGCTCCGATGTGAAATGGGTGACATGCGGCGCTACCGCGGCGAGCGCGTCGATGGCGGCTGCGACGTCCTCGGGCGCTTCGCTGTCGGGGTCGAGGCCCAGCCAGAGCAGCGCCGCCGCCACCGACTCCTCGGGCGAGTCGAGCAGCGCGACGCCGCAATCGGTGAAGCGCGACACGTAGGCCGGATCGAAGAGCAGCGACCAGCTGTCGGCTGGCGCGTCCGGCGCCCGCGCCGCGAGCGCCGCCGTGTCGACCGCGATTCCGGTCATGCCCCAGAAATAGGGCAGCGCGAAGACGTGGTCGGGGTCGAGCGGCGCGAGGCGCTCCATCACCATCGGATAGAGGTCCGACGGCGCTTCGACGGCGAGCGGCTTGAGCGCGCCGGCGCGTATGAGGCGGCGCAGATACTCCGAAGACACCACCGCCACGTCGTAACCCGAGCCGCGGGCGCCGAGACGCGTCTCGGCCACGCCGCCTTCGCCGTAGGTTTCGTAACGCAGGGGCATGCCCGTCTCGCGCTCGAACGCGGCGAGGGCGTCTTCGGCGGCGTAGGCGCTCCAGTTGTAGACGGCGACGGGGTCTGCGGCTGTCGCCGGTCCGCCTGCGACGGCGGCGCACGCAGCGAAAGCCACGGCGGGCGCTTGGCGCATGGCGGTCCTCCCTGTCATGCGGACTGCAGCCGCGCGCCGTCGAAGATTTCGGCGAGGGCCGAGTCTATCGCGTGCGCCGTCACGGGCTTGCCGATGAAGCCGTCCATGCCGGCGGCGAGGCCTTCGTCGCGGCTGTCCGCTTCGGCATGCGCGGAAAGGCCGTAGATCGGCGTGCGCGGCAGACCCGTCTTGAGTTCATGGGCGCGGATGGCGCGGGTCGCGGCGTAACCGTCCATGACCGGCATCATGACGTCCATCAGCACGACGTCCGGCCGCCGTTCGCGGAACAGCGCGACCGCCTGGGCGCCGTCCTCCGCCAGCGTCACCGCGCAGCGGGCGCGTTTCAGCATCGCCGACACCACCATCTGGTTCACCGGGTTGTCTTCGGCGACGAGGATCTGGCGCTCTGCGCTCGGCTGCGCGGCCATCCGCCTGGGTCTCGCCGGCGCGGGGACCAGGGCTTCGGCCGCCGGCAGCGCGAAGCGGAACGTGAATGTCGCGCCTTCGCCGACCCTGCTGTCCACCGAGACCGCGCCGCTCATCGCCTCCGCGAGTTTGCGCACGATGGCGAGCCCGAGGCCGGTGCCGCCGAACCGGCTCGTGGTGTCGAGGTCGGCCTGCTCGAAGCGTTCGAAGATCCGCGCCTGCGCGGCTTCAGGCACGCCGACGCCCGTATCCTTCACCGAAAGGGTCAGACCCCGGACCTGGCGGCCGCCTTCGCCCTCCACAGGACCCGTCGCGCGCAGGGACAGGGTCACCGACCCCTCCAGCGTGAACTTGACCGCGTTGCCGACCAGGTTGGACAGGATCTGGCGCACGGCCCCCGCGTCGCCGATCACCGGCACCGGCCCGACGGCGGGCGTCTGCGCGAAAACCAGATCCACGCCCTTGCTGGCGGCGCGCCCCGAAAACAGGGCGACGACGTCGGCGCAGGTCTCGGCGATGTCGAACGGCGCGTCGTGCAGCACATGGCGGCCGGCCTCCATCTTGGCGAGATCGAGCAGCGAGTCGATGAGTGCGATCAGCGCTTCCCCGGATCGGGCGATGACGTCCGTCATGTGGCGCTGTTCGGGGTCGAGGGCGGTTCCGCGCAGCAGGTCCGTCATGCCGATCACCCCGTTCATCGGCGTTCGGATCTCATGGCTCATCGTGGCGAGGAACTGGGTCTTCGCCTCCGACGCCGCCTCCGCCGCCGCCCGCCCGGCGAGCGCCTCGCGCTGGGCGGCGAGGATGTGTTTCGCCATCGGGCGGTGGATGAAGAACGCCGCGGCCAGCACCACGCCGACTGTCAGCGTGAAGGCGAGGACGCTGTAGCGCGTGAGATCGGCGATGGCGTCGTCGAGCGCGGCTCTCTCCGTCTCCTGCAGGCGCTTCAACGCGGGCAGCAGGCGCAGAACCACCGACACGCTTGCGCGCGACACCCGCACGGCGGCGCCCGTCGTCGCCACGGTGCGGGTTTCGCGCAGCATGTCCGAGAGTTCGATGATCTCCTCGATGCGGCCGAGCGGATCGAGCGTCGGGTCGTCGACGATGCGTTGCGTCTCCGGCGCAAGCGCGCCGCGCGCGGCGGCGGCGAAGAGCATCCCATGCGCGACCCGCAGCTTGCGCGCGGCTCTGCCGATCTCGCCGACGAGGGTCTCGGCGCGCTGATCGCTGGGGTCGCGCGCAAGCTCCTTCATCGCCAGCGACAGTTCTGCGAGGCCCAGATTGGCGGCGTCGAGGGCTTCGGCGATCGGGGCCTTCTCGGCGACCATGCGCTGGCCCGCCACCGTGACCATGAGCGAGCCGAAGGCCCCCACGAGAATCAGGCACAGCGCGACCGCGGCACGGACGCCGAGATATCGTCGCGTGATCTTCGCTTCGCCCAACGCCATCCACCCGCCGGTCCTTCAACCGCGGCAGTCTGGTCGCCCCTGCGCTAACAAGGCGTTCACGGGGGCCGAAAGCGGACGCGATCGGCGGCCTCAGTGACCGAGAATCTGACTCAGGAAGAGTTTGGTGCGATCGTTCCGAGGGTTGTGGAAAAACTCCTCCGGCTCGTTCTGCTCCACGATCTGGCCGCGGTCCATGAAGATCACGCGGTTCGCGACCTGGCGGGCGAAGCCCATCTCGTGGGTCACGCACAGCATCGTCATGCCCTCCTCGGCGAGGATGATCATGGTGTCGAGCACTTCCTTGATCATCTCGGGGTCGAGGGCCGACGTCGGCTCGTCGAACAGCATCACCTTCGGCCGCATGCACAGCGCCCGCGCGATGGCGACGCGCTGCTGTTGCCCGCCGGAAAGCTGGCCGGGATACTTGTGCGCCTGCTCGGGGATCTTGACCCGCGTGAGGAGCTGCATCGCCAGCTCCTCGGCCTCCTGCTTCGGCATCTTCCGCACCCAGATCGGCGCGAGGGTGCAGTTTTCGAGGATGGTGAGATGCGGGAACAGGTTGAAGTGCTGGAACACCATGCCGACTTCGCGCCGCACCTCGTCGACCTTCTTGAGATCCGAGGTCAGCGTGACGCCGTTGACGCTGATCGAGCCCTTCTGGTGCTCCTCGAGCGCGTTGATGCAGCGGATGAGGGTCGACTTGCCGGAGCCCGAGGGGCCGCAGATGACGATCCGCTCGCCCTTGTAGACCGAGAGGTCGATGTTCTTGAGGACGTGGAATTCGCCGTACCACTTGTTCAGGTTGGCGATCTCGATCGAAAGCTCGTCGGAGACGGACAGCTTCGTCCGGTCCACCGGGCGGGGTTCGACGATGGCGTCGTCCATGGCGGTCTCCTCTAGCGGCGGTCGCCGGCGCGGAGCTTGCGCTCCAGGAACATCGAGTACTGGGACATGCCCCAGCAGAACAGGAAGAACACGAAGCCGATAAAGCCGTAGAGCTCCCAGACGATGCCGTTCCAGTTCGAGTCGGCGCGGATCGGGTTCGTGAGGCCGAGGGGGTCGAGCAGGCCGATCACGGCGACCAGCGTCGTGTCCTTGAACAGGCCGATGAAGGTGTTGACGATGCCGGGGATCGAGATCTTCAGCGCCTGCGGCAGGATGATCAGCCGCATCGACTGCCAGTAGGTCAGCCCCATGGCGTCCGCCGCCTCGTACTGGCCCTTCGGCAGGGCGGCGAGGCCGCCGCGGACCACCTCCGCCATGTAGGCCGAGGCGAACAGCGTCACCATGATCAGCACGCGCAGGATGAGGTCGAACTCGGTGCCCGGCGGCAGGAAGTAGTTGAGCAGCGTCGAGGCCACGAACAGCAGCGTGATCAGCGGCACGCCGCGGATGAACTCGATGAACATCACCGAGATCGAGCGGATGAAGACCATGTCCGACCGCCGGCCGAGCGCCAGCGCGATGCCGATCGGCAGCGACGCGGCGATGCCGGTGACGCCGATGATCATGGTCAGCAGGAAGCCGCCGAAGCGCGACGAGGGCACGCGGTCGAGCCCGAACGCGCCGCCCCAGAGCAGGAAGTAGGCGATGACCGGGAACAGGGCGGACAGGATCAGCCACTTCCTGCGGTGCTCGCGCCCCCCGAAGAAGTAGGCGAGCACCAGCGCCCCGACCATGAAGTAGGTCGTCGGCGACTGCAGCGGGCCGAAGCCGTCGCCCTGCGCAAGCGAGACGACCGTGGTCGCGGCCTTGATCGCCAGCCCGCCGCCGGCGATCCACAGCAGCGAGCGCATCGTCTCGAACAGCACCGGGATCATCGCGATCAGCAGCAGCACGAAGGCGATGTTCGGCCGCCAGCGCAGCGCCGAGGGGTAGAAGCCGTAGATCAGCTGCATGAAGCGCTCGTTGATCACGGCCCAGCAGGCCCCGCGGACGCCCTCGCCGAAGCTGGCGTCCATGATCGCGCGGCATTCGCGCAGCGAAGAGGCGTTCCAGACCGAGTGGGTGACCGCCCACTGGAACAACCCCGGCAGATAGAGCGCCAGCAACGTCACGGAGATGACGGTGAGGGCGCTGTTCAGGGGCGAGGAGAACAGGTTCTCCCGGAGCCAGGCGGTGAAGCCGACGGTCGACGGCGGCGGCGCCTCGTCGTCGTAGAAACGCTCGGCGACGTAGGCGACGTGCGGCGGCGCTGCGGCCATCTCAGCGCTCCACCAGTTTGACGCGGGAATTGTACCAGTTCATCACCGACGAGATCGTCAGCGAGACGCAGAGATAGAACACCATCAGCAGCAGGATGCTCTCCATCGCGCGCCCTGTCTGGTTGAGCGTGATGCGCCCGAGGGTGGCTGTCACGTCCATGTAGCCGACGGCGATCGCGAGCGAGGAGTTCTTGGTGAGGTTCAGATACTGCGAGATCAGCGGCGGAATGATCACGCGCAGCGCCTGCGGCAGGATGATCAGCTGCATGGTGCGGTTGGGCCGCAAGCCGAGCGCGAAGGCGGCTTCGGTCTGGCCGTGGCTGACCGAGAGGATGCCGCCGCGCACGTTCTCGGCGATGAAGGCGCCGGTGTAGAACGACAGCGCGAGCCACAGGGCCACCAGGCTGTCGCGCATGAAGATGCCGCCGCGGAAGTTGAAGCCCTGAAGCTCCGGATACTCCAGCGTGATCGGCATGCCTGTGATGAAATAGACGATCAGCGACGGGATGAAGAACAGCGCCAGACCGACCGCGAGCACGGGAGATTGCTCGCCCGTGGCCTCCTGCTTCAGGCGCGCGTGCCGGCGCCAGAACCAGATCGCGACGAGCGACAGGAGGAACGCCGCCACGACGAACCAGGAGCCGTCGCCCCACACGGGCGCAGGGATGTAGACGCCGCGGTTGGTCGCCACGAGCGCGCCGCCGAGGGTCGGCGTCGCCGCGCGGGGCGCGGGGAGCGACTCGTTGACCGCCGCCATGACCATGAGGATCCAGATCAGCAGCGGCACGTTGCGGAAGCCCTCGACGAACACCGTCATCAGGCGCGCGACGATCCAGTTCTTCGAAAGCCGCAGCACGCCGGCGATCACGCCGATGGCCGTCGCCGCCGCGCAGCCGAGCACGGCGATCAGCAGCGTGTTCAGGATGCCCACCAGCGCGGCGCGCGCGTGGGTCGACTGCGACGTGTAGGCGATCAGCGTCTGGTTGATGTCGTAGGAGGCCGGCGCGCGGAGAAAGGCGAAGTTGAAGTCCTTGCCGAGGCGGGCGAGGTTGCCGACGACGTTGTTCACGATCCAGCCGACCGCCGTGAGCACGAGGATCAGCGCGACGATCTGGATGAAGGTGGAGCGATAGCGGGCGTCGTTCCACAGCATGTCCACGCGGAAAGACTCGCGCGGCGGTTCGGCGATCACGCTCATCCGGCGCTCCCCTTGATGACGGGTGCGCGCGGACCCCCGACGGGGGCCCGCGCGTCTCGGATCAGCGGAACGGCGGGGCGTAGAGGATGCCGCCGTCGGTGTAGAGCGCGTTCAGGCCGCGCTCAAGGCCGACCGGCGTGTCGACACCGATGTGCGCCTCGAAGATCTCGCCGTAGTTGCCCACGGCGGAGATCGCGCGCACCATGAAGTCGTTGGTGAGATTCAGCATCTCGCCGAACGCGCCTTCGGTGCCGAGCAGCCGGTTCGTCTCCGGGTCGTCGGTCGGCGCCGAGGCCAGTTCGGCCACGTTCTCCGACGTCACGCCCTTCTCCTCGGCGATGATGAGGCCCTGGAACACCCAGCGGACGAGGTTGACCCAGGCGGGATCGTCTTCACGGACGACGGGGCCGAGCGGCTCCTTCGAGATGATCTCCGGCAGGATGACGTGCGCCGAGGGGTCCTCGAAGGTCGAGCGGGTGGCGGCGAGGCCCGAGACGTCGGTGGTGTAGACGTCGCAGGCGTTGGCCAGATAGCGCTGCTGCGCCTCGGCGTTGGTCTCGATCGGGACCGGCTCGTAGCTCATGTTGTTGGCGCGGAAGAAGTCCGCGAGGTTGAGCTCCGTGGTCGTGCCGGTCTGGATGCAGACCGTCGCGCCGTCAAGCTCCATCGCCGACGTCACGCCGAGCGACGCGGGCACCATGAAGCCCTGGCCGTCGTAATAGTTCACGCCGACGAACTCGAGCCGGAGGTCGACGTCGCGCGAGAAGGTCCAGGTCGTGTTGCGCGACAGCATGTCGACTTCGCCGGAGTTCAGCGCCTCGAAGCGCGTGGCGCCGGTGGTCGGCGTGAACTCGACCGCCGAAGGGTCGTCGAAGATCGCGGCCGCCACCGCGCGGCAGACGGCGACGTCGAACCCGTCCCACTCGCCGTCCGCGTCGATGTACGAAAACCCGGCGACGCCGGTCGAGACGCCGCAGTTGAGGACTCCGCGCGCCCGGACCGTGTCGAGAGTCTGCGCCGAGGCGGCGCCGGCGCCGGCGAGCGCGAGCGCGCCGATCAGCAGCTTCGTCTTCATGATCACCTCACCTGTCAGGGCAGGGCGCGGACCGCCCGCCGCCTGTTTTCCCTGCATTTCGTTGCCCGGCGCGACCGCGCGTCGCGGCCATGCGCCGGAATCGACAAAAGCAACCCTGTTCTAACCCGTCAAGCGACCTCGACTCGGATTCGCCGCGATTCGCGCAAAAAATGGACACTCGGTCGCGGTGCGCTTGCACGTGCGGCGGGCGGTGGCGCGTGCAATGAGCCTCATGCGCGATTTTGAGGCGCCATGCGACGGTTCGCCGGTCGGCGCAGTCAAGCGATGATCATGGCGCATGGCGGGCATGCGTTTCTCGGGATGACATGACGCTTCTGCGACGGCATATAACAGGCCGACACCAACACAAACGCACTGCCGCGCGCCGCTATACGCCGGCGCGGGCGGGTGGAGACGCTGATATGTTCGACGAAATGGACGCGCTCGCCTGGGGGCAGGCGCAGGGCGATCGGGCTCGGAAAATGTTCAGCGCGGTTGTTCTCGCCGTGCTCGACGACGCCGTGCGCGACGAGAAGAAGATCGGTCCGGGGGCGGGCGTCGAGTCCATCATGCGCTGGGCGCGGAGCAAGGACGGCCGCCTCGTGTTGTCCTGCGCCGGCGTCGACCCGACCGAGCGTGTGGTCAAGGGCCTCGCGGAGTTCGTGCGCCGCGGCGAACGCGTGTCGAGCGCCCTGCGCCTCGGCGACGGCGACAACGACGACGGCGCGATGGCCGACGCGGCCTGACCCTCCGGAGCGACCGCGCCGCGGTCAGATCACGGCGCGCTCCCGCACCCGCCTTCCCTTTGCGAACCGATCCGCCGACAGCGCTTCGGCGCTGATCGTCAAGGAACGACCGTGCACGATTCGGTCAGCCAGCACGCGCGCCGCGCCCGCCGCCTGCTGGACGCCGTGGCCCGAAAATCCCGCCGCGTGCAGCAGATTGGGCGCGCCGGGCGCAGGGCCGAGCAGCGCGTTCGCGTCCCAGTCGTTCATCTCGTACCATCCCGCCCAGGCGCGAACGACGCGCACCGCCTCGAAGCACGGCGCCCGCGTCGCGAGGGCGGGCCATATCCGTTCTTCGAAGAGGGCCCATTCCGGGTCGAAGTCCGCAGCCTCGGGGTCGGCCTCGGGCGCGGGTGAGACGCCGGCGATGAAGCCGGCGCCCTCGGGGCGCATCCAGACCCCCGACACGTCGACGACGAGCGGGCTTTCGGCCGCCGCCTCGGCCGCCTCGCGGCACAGGAAGTGGAACACCGTGCGCTTGCCGGGGCGGACCGGCAGCGTGACGCCCGCCCAGGCCGCGACGCGCCCGGCCCACGGTCCGGCGCAGTTCGCCGCCACGGCGCAGGGGAACACGCGCCCGTCCGTCGTCTCGACGGCGACCACCCTGTCGCCGTCGCGGTGAAAACCCGTCGCCTCCGCCGTCTCGAAACGCGCCCCGCGCCGGATCGCCGAGGCGCGCCAGCCCTGCAGCAGCGTCGCCGCGTCGAACCAACCCTCCTCCTTCAGGCCGAGCGCCCCGAGCGCGACGCCCTCGACCGACAGCCACGGAAACCGCGCGGCGAGCGCTTCGGGGGTCAACAGGGCGACGGAGGCTCCCTCCGCGATCTGCACCGCGTGATTGGCCCGCAGCGTCGCGGGGTCTGAGGCCAGCGTGAGGTATCCTCGCTCCCGCAGGCCGACGTCGACGCCGAGCAAGTCTCCGGCGCGCTCGAGAAACCGCCAGCCGTACCGCGACAGGCGAATGTTCTCCGGCGCCGAGAACTGGGTGCGGATGCCTGCTGCGGAAAGCGTGGTCGAGGCCGTCGCGTAGGTGGGGTCGCGCTCCAACACGGTGACGGCGCCGTCGAACCCGGGGTCCGACACCAGCGTCCACGCCAAGGCCGCGCCCATGGCGCCGCCGCCGACGATGACGACGGCGGTCATGGCGTCCCCGCAGCGTCGGTCGCGCCCGTGATCAGTCCTCGACGCGGAACTGCGCGCGGCCGCCCGCCCAGTCGGCCAGCACGAACTCCACCGGGCGCCCGGCGTCGTCCGTGTTGAGGCCCTCCGCGCGCAGCACGGGCTGGATCTCGGACTGTCCGAGGACGGCCGCCACATGCCGCGAGGGCGCGCGGGCGGCGATCAGCGTCCAGCGCCGGACGAGCTTCGCCACGCCATAGCGCGCAAGCGCTGCGGCGGCCGAGCCGGTCTCCCGATAAGCGTCCGCCACGCCGGGAAAGCGCGCGGCGGGAAACCACCGACGGGCGTAGACGACGCGCAGACCGTCGACGTCGCCCACGGTCTGCAGATGGACCACGGGCGCGTTCGCGTCGAGCTCGAGGCGCTCCGCCACCCTGTCGTCGGCGGCCTGCGTCTCGGCGGCCAGAACCAGCTGCGCGGGACATCGACCAAGACCCTCGATCGTCTCGTTGAACGTGGCGACGCTGTTGAGGCGATAGCAGATGATTCCCTCGCGCACATAGGCCCCCGAGCCGCGGCGCACGTAGATCGAGCCCTCCGCGGTGAGGTCGGCGAGCGCGCGGCGCACCGTGTGCCGGTTCACGCCGAACCGTTCTGCGAGGTCCTTCTCGGTCGGCAGTCGATCGCCGGTCCGGTAGAGGCCCTCCGCGATCTCGCGCTTCATGGTCGCGTGTATCTCACGCCAGATCGGTGTCGACGCCATGTCTTTTCATTCTCTAGATTTCTCGGCACCCAGGTCAGATATCGATGGTGTGTATACCCTTGATGCATTTTCGCCAACCGCGTGGCGCATCGCCGCGCTTGGCTGCGGCGGGAGCGCGGGTTCTTCGCCGCGCGTCGCGCATCCGCGTTGACGGGGCCGCGCCGCCGGCGCCATACCGCAAAGGCGGCCCGGATGGTGGAATGGTAGACACAGGGGTTTCAAAAACCCCCGCCGCGAGGCGTGCGAGTTCGACTCTCGCTCCGGGCACCAATGAACCATAGGCTGCGCAGGCGCGAAGGGCTGGGCGCCAAAGACGAAGGCGCGCATTTGGGAGTGCGCCGCCTGCCATCGGCAGACCTCGGTCACCGCTGGCGCGATCATGCATGGCGGCCATCCGCCGCTGAAGGCCTGGTTCACCGCCATCCACATCGTCACCAGCCATTCCAACGGGGTCTCCGCCCCGCAGCTTCAGGCCCAACTGGGCTTGGGCGGCTACAAGAGCGCCTGGCTGATGCGGAAGTTGCGCCGCGCCATGGTCGATCCCGAGCGCAGCCTGCTCTAGGGCGTCGTGGAGGCTTTCGCAGCCGGTCGCGAAGCGATCGCATGATCCGGTGGATCATGCGAAGGCGCAGAGAGGCCGGAGGCCCCGACGAGACCGAGATGCCCTTGCGCCGCAAGAAGGATCCGCCCGCCGGCGGGCAGGGCCGCAGCCCGCGGGGCAAGACGTTCGTCGCCGGCGCGGTGGCGCTCTCGCCCGACGGAAAACCCCGCCGCATCCGCCTCGCGCCGATCGCGGATTTCTCCGCCGCCACGCTCAAACCCCTCGTCGCCGTCACCGCTGCGCCCGGGACGCTACCAGCGGCGGCTGCGCCGGGCTGATCCCGCGGCCGCATAGGGCGACGGGCGAACCGGAGCGGCGCGCTCCGACAAGGCGATCCCTCGCGCTCCATCGCGGGGGGCCAGAGCGGCGCAGCGACGCGCCTGGATCGATGTGCAAGGCCGAGCGCCGGCTCCGCACAGCTCACAGCAGCGGCGAGGCGAGGCGCGCCACCGGCGCCGCGAAACGCGCCAAGCGGCCGTAGGCCGTGGCGTCGAACGGGGCCGAGCAC
>RECW01000085.1 GCA_007693835.1 Paracoccaceae bacterium
CGCACCATCAGGTCGGTCACGCCCTTGACGCCCTGATAGAGCACGTCGTCGGCCATCATGAACGCCTCGGCGAAGGTCGTGCGTTCGTTGGCGATGCGGAACAGGTTCTGGTTGGGGATGATGATCAGCGTGTCGACGACCTGCTGAAGCTGCTCGATGCCGCCTTCGGCCAGCCGCATCCGGGTCGCGCCCTCGAACTGGAAGGGCTTGGTGACCACGCCGACCGTGAGAATCCCCATCTCCCGCGCCGCGCGCGCGATGACCGGGGCCGCGCCCGTGCCGGTGCCGCCGCCCATGCCGGCGGTGATGAAGCACATGTGGGAGCCTGCGAGATGATCAACGATCTCCTCGAGGCTCTCCTCGGCGGCCTGGGCGCCCACCTGCGGCTTGGCGCCGGCGCCGAGGCCCTGGGTGACGCCGCGGCCGAGCTGAACCTTGCGGGTGGCGCGCGCGTTCGACAGCGCCTGCGCGTCGGTGTTGGCCACGACGAAGTCGGCGCCCTCGAGCGCCTTCTCGATCATGTTGTTCACCGCGTTGCCGCCGGCGCCGCCGACGCCGAAGACCGTGATGCGCGGACGGAGCTCCTGCTCCGCCTCCGGAGCCCTGAGGTTCAATGCCATCTATTCACCGCCTGTTTTCGCCATGCTGCTCGGGACGTGCGTTCTTGTCATTGCGGCGAAGCCTACACGAAAGGGTCATGGGCTTCATCCGGTTTTCACCAGTTCTCGCGGAACCACCGCACCGCGCGGCGAATCCTGCCGTGGCCGTTCGGCGCCAGCGGAACCTCGAAGTCCCACGCCTCGTCCTGCGGCAGCGCCGCATGGATCGCGAGGCCGACGGCGCCGGCGAAGGCGGGCCCCGACACGGTCGAGGGCAGGCCCGCCACCCGCAGCGGCGTGCCGACGCGCACGCGCCGGCCGAGCACGCGCTGCGCCGCCTCCTCGAGACCGGGCATCTGCGCCGCGCCGCCGGTCAGCACGATGCGCCGGCCGGGCAGGTGCTGGAAGCCCGCGGCGCCGAGCCGGTCGCGCACGGTTTCGAGGATCTCCTCGAGCCGCGGGCGGATCACCCCGATCAGCACGGCCCGGCTGATGCGCCGGCGCTCGCCGGGGCCGGGGTCGCCCAGACCCGGCGCCTCGATCAGCTCGCGGTCGTCGAGGCCGGTCGCCACGGCGCCGCCGTGGAACGTCTTGATGCGCTCCGCCGCGACCGTCGACATCGACAGGCCGTTGGCGATGTCGAGGGTGATGTGGTCGCCGCCGAGGCGCACCGCCTCGGCGTGGATCAGGTGGCCGCGCAGGAAGATCGCGACGTCGGTGCCGCCGGCGCCGAGGTCGACGCAGGCCGCGCCGAGCTTGCGCTCGTCCTCCACGAGGCTCGACAGACCCGCGGCGTAGCCGCCGGCGACGACGCCCGCGAGGTCGAGATCCGCGCGGCGCACGCATTGCGCGAGGTTGCGCAGCGGCCCCGAGGCCACCGTCAGCAGGTGCATGTCGCAGGCGAGGCGCGAGCCGCTCATGCCGCGGGGGTCGGTCAGACCGTCCACCCCGTCGAGCGCGAAGTTGACCGGCTGGGCGTGGAGCGTCTCGCGCCCTTCGCGCCGGGCGCCGGGGCGGCAGGCGAAGACCGCGCGGGCGACGTCGTTCGCGGAGACTTCGAGCCCCTCGACCAGCGTTTCGCCGTGCGCGGCCTCGCTGAGCGGCCGGGCGGCGGAGAGGCTGCAGACCACCTGGTCGACGCGCTCGCCGGCGGTCTTCTCCGCGATCTCCAGCGCCGTGCGGATGGCGCGGCAGGCCTCCTCCATGTCGACGATCTCGCCGAGGCGCACGCCGCGGGACTTGGTGACGCCGGCGCCCGCGACCCGGACGGCGCCGAAGACGTCCACCGCCCGCCCCTCGGCCTGCGCGCGCGCGAGGCGCTGGCCGTCGACCCGGAGCAGCAGGCAGCAGGTCTTCGCCGACCCCACGTCGAGCGCCGCGACGAGGCCGCGCCGCAGCGCGCCGCGCAGCTTCTCGCGCATCGCGCGCAAGGGTCCGAGGGGAGCGCTCATGCGCCGCGCTCCCGCCGCGCGGCCTTGCGGGCGGCCTCCCGCGCCGCGTCCTTCTCGGCCAGCGCCGCGACGCCGCGCTCGGTCAACCGCAGCGTCGGCCGCTCGGGCAGGCGCATGTCGAGGGCGACGACGTCCCGGTCGAAGACGCGCTTGCGCTTCTGCAGCGCGAGGGCGGCCTCCAGCCCGGCGACGGGGTCGGTTTCGGGCAGCATCAGCGTGACGTCGCCGGCCAGCGCGACGTCCCAGCGCCGCGCCCCGACGCGCACGAAGCCGCGGATGCGCGGCGCGAGCGGACCGGCGGCGCGGTGCAGCGCCAGCGCCTCGGCCACCGCCGCGGCGGCGCCGTCGCCGATCACCAGCGGCAGATCCGGGTGGTCGGCGCGCGCGAAGGCCGGCGTGATCTCGGCGCCTTTGGCGTCGATCAGATAGGGCTCGCCGTCGCGGCGCCAGACCGCCGCGGCGACCCGCTCGACCACGGCGATGCGCAGCGCCTCCCGCGCGTCGAGCGCGACCCGGGCGCTCTCGACCCACCCGAGCCCTTCGATCCGGCGCCGGAGCGCCGCGACGTCGAGGTCGATGGACGACGCGCCGAGAACGTCGCCGAGCACGGCGAGCACCTCGGCCTCGACCATCGGACCGGCCCCTTCCACCTCGATTCGGCGGATGGCGAATTCGGGCCGGGCGGTCAGCGCCGCGCGCACCGCCTGCGCCTGCGCGCCGAGCGCGGCGTGGACGCCGGGATCGGAGGCGAGCATCGCGGCGAAGGCGGCGAGCGCGAGCGCCGGCGCCTGAACGGTCGCCGCGCGCCGGACTGAGCGGCGCCGCCAGAGCCGCGCGAGGCGGTAGCGCAACGGCGCCGGAGCAGGGTCGTTCAGCGCCCGCATGACGCATCCTCCACGATCCAGCGACAGAGATCGACGAACGACAGGCCGACGTGGGCGGCCTGCTCGGGCACGAGAGACGTCGGGGTCATGCCGGGCTGGGTGTTGAGTTCGAGCGCGATCAGACCGTCGACGCCGCGCGCCTCGTCCCAGCGGAAGTCCGTGCGGCTGACGCCGCGGCAGCCGACGGCGGCGTGGGCGCGCGCGGCGTGGTCGAGGCAGGCGTCGGCGACCGCGTCGGGGATGTCGGCCGGCACGACATGGCGCGAGCCGCCGGCGGCGTATTTCGCCGCGTAGTCGTACCAGCCGGCCGTCGGCACGATGTCGGTGACGGCGAGCGGACGCCCGCCCATCACCGCGACGGTCAGTTCGCGCCCCGGCGCGTAGCGCTCGACCAGCAGCATGTCGGGGGCGTCGGGGCCGAGCGCCGGCGGCGCGTTCGCCCCTTCGCCGACCACGACCACGCCGACCGAGGAGCCTTCGTTGATCGGCTTCACCACGTAGGGCGGCGGCATGACATGCGCGCGGGCGACGTCGGCCCGCGCGGCGACCACGCCTTCGGCGACCGGCACGCCCGCCGCGGCGAACGCCTGCTTGGCGCGCGGCTTGTCCATCGCCAGCGCCGACGCAAGCACCCCGGAGTGGGTGTAGGGCAGCCCCATCAGTTCGAGGAGGCCCTGCACGCAGCCGTCCTCGCCCCACCGCCCGTGCAGCGCGTTGAAGACGACGTCGGGCGCGCACGCGTCCAGAGCCGCCGCCAGGTCGCGCCCGGCGTCGATCTCCACGGCCTCATATCCGGCGTCACGGAGCGCGGCTGCGCACGCCGCGCCGGAGACGAGGGACACCTCGCGCTCAGCGGACAGGCCGCCTTTCAACACCGCGACGCGGGGCGTCCTGCTCGACATGCCCGCCTCGTTCTGCGCCGCCCTTCCCGGACGGTCTGTGATGTTTTCGCCGCCGTTCTCCGGCGATCACGCGTCCGGGTGGATTCCGATCCGCGCCACTTCCCACTCTAGCTGAACGCCAGTGGTTAAGAAAACCTTGTTGCGCACGACTTCGCCCAAATTTTCGAGATCGGTCGCCGTGGCCCCGCCGGTGTTGATCAGAAAGTTCGCGTGCATGGGCGAAATCCGCGCGCCGCCGAGCGCCATGCCCCGGCATCCGGCCCGCTCGATCAGCGCCCAGGCGTTCATCTCCTGCGGATGGTCCGGCGCGGCGGTGGAGGACCGGCCGGCGGGATTTCGGAACGTCGACCCGGCCGTCCGTTCGCGCACGGGCTGCGACTCGGCGCGGCGCCGCATCAGCGCGTCCATCTCGGCGATCAGGGCGGCGGGGTCGCCCGGCGTTCCGGCGAACTCGGCTTCGGTGAAGATGAGGTCGGCGGGCGCCGAGACATGACGATAGCCGAAGCCCATGTCCTCGCGCGTCAACCGCCACGCCGCGCCCGAACGGTCGACGGCGCAGGCCGAGACGAAGACGTCGGCGACGTAAGCCCCGTAGCACCCGGCGTTCATCCGCAGCGCCCCGCCGACCGACCCCGGCACGCCGCGCAGGAAGGAGAAGCCGGCGATCCCGTAGGTCGCCGCCGCCTTGGCGAGCTGCGCGTCGAGCACGGCCGCGCCGGCGCGCAGGCCGGTCTCGCCGACCCGCTCGACGCGGTTGAAGCCGCGGCCGAGCCGTATCGTGACGCCGGGCAACCCGCCGTCGCGGACGATGACGTTGGAGCCGACGCCGAGCACGGTCACCGGCACGTCCGCAGGCGTCTCCGCGAGAAAGGCCGCGAGGTCCTCGGCGTCGGCGGGCTGGAAGAACACCTCGGCCGGCCCGCCAACCCGCAGCCACGTGAGGTCGGCGAGCGGGCGCATCGGCTCCAGCGCGCCGCGCACGGGCGGCAGACGCCGCATCAGCGCCGCGCCGTCGAGCCTCACCCGAGGGCCTTCTCGTGCGCCGTCCATTCCTCGAGACACCCGCCCATCGGCACGTCGACCCACCGCGCGAAGCCGGGGCGGTCCGCCAGTCGCCCGAGCCAAGCGGCGACGTTCGGCGCCGCCGGCGCGCCGAACGGCAGGCCGAGGGCGCGGCGCGCGAAGATCGCCGGCGCGATCTCCCCGAAGGAGAAGGTGGCGCCGCAGAGGAAGTCACGTCCGGCGAGCGCCCGGTCGAGCACGCCGATGCGCTCGGCGAGCGGGGCGACCGCGGGCTTCAGCGCCGCGACGTCCTGCGCGGCGCGCGGCGTGCGCACGAGACCGAGAAAGAGGGGGTTGATCGCCGGAAACAGGGTCGTCGCCGCCCAGCAGGTCCACATGTCGGCCCGCGCCGCGTGGGCGGGGTCGGCCGGCTGGAGCGTCCCCATGCCGCGCGTCCGTGCGAGGTGGCGGACGATGGCGTCGGATTCGAACAGGGTCACGTCGCCGTCCTGCAGCACGGGCACGAGGCCGTTCGGGTTCATCGCGCGATAGGCCGGGTCGTCGCCGCCGCCGAACTGCCCGCCGACCACCTTGCGCTCGAAGCCGAGGCCGAGCTCGGTCAGCGCCCACAGAACCTTCTGCACGTTGCCGGAGGAGCGGCGGCCCCAGACCGTGATCATCTCACGCCTCCCGGCCCGCCAGCGCCTCGGGCAGCGCATGCGCCCACTGGGTGATGGTGCCGGCGCCGAGGCAGACCACCATGTCGCCGGGCTTCGCCTCGGCCGCCACGAGGTCGGCCAGCTTCTCGGGCCCTTCGAGGGCGCGGACGGCGCGGTGGCCGTGGGCGCGCAGCCCGCCCACCAGAGCGTCGCGGCTGACGCCGGCGATCGGCGGCTCGCCGGCGGCGTAGACGTCGGCGATCGCCACCACGTCGGCGTCGTTGAAGCAGGCGCAGAAGTCGCCGAACAGGTCGTGCAGACGGCTGTAGCGGTGGGGCTGGTGGACGGCGATCAGCCGGCCGTCGGTGGCGGCGCGGGCGGCCTTCAGCACGGCGGCGATCTCGACCGGATGGTGGCCGTAGTCGTCGATGATCGCGACGCCGTTCCAGTCGCCGACGCGGGTGAAGCGCCGCTTGACGCCCTTGAAGGCGCCGAGCGCCTGTCGGATGGCGGCTTCGCCGATCTTCAGTTCGAGCGCGACGGCGATGGCGGCCAGCGCGTTCTGCACGTTGTGCTCGCCGGGCATCGGGATGGTCAGCCCTTCGATGCGGCGGAAGCCCTCGCCCTCGCGCACCGCGACGTCGAAGCGGCCGGCGCCGTTCTCCCACGCCAGGTTCTCGGCGCGGATGTCGGCCTGTCGCGAGAAGCCGTAGGTGACGACGCGGCGGTCGTCGATCTTGCCGATCAGCGCCTGCACTTCCGGGTGGTCGATGCAGCAGACGGCGAGGCCGTAGAACGGGATGTTGGAGACGAAGGTCAGGAAGGCGTCGCGCACGCCGTCGAAGTCGCCGTAGTGGTCGAGGTGCTCGGGATCGATGTTGGTGACGACGGCGATGGTGGCCGGCAGCTTGACGAAGGTGCCGTCGCTCTCGTCGGCCTCCACCACCATCCAGTCGCCGGCGCCGAGGCGGGCGTTCGAGCCGTAGGCGTGGATGATCCCGCCGTTGACCACGGTCGGGTCGACGCCGCCGGCGTCGAGCAGCGCGGCGACCAGCGACGTCGTCGTCGTCTTGCCGTGGGTGCCCGCGACGGCGACGTTCTGGCGAAGGCGCATCAGTTCGGCGAGCATCTCCGCCCGCCGCACCACCGGCAGGGCCGCGGCGCGCGCGGCGTCGAGTTCGGGGTTGCCGGGCTTCACGGCCGAGGAGATGACCACGACCTTGGCCGCGCCGAGATGCGCCGCGTCGTGGCCGATGTGGATCGTCGCGCCAAGCTCGCGCAGGCGTTCGGTGATCGGGCTTTCCCGCAGGTCCGAGCCCTGCACCTGATAGCCGAGGTTGAGCAGCACCTCGGCGATGCCCGACATGCCGATGCCGCCGACGCCGATGAAGTGCAGCACGCCGATGTCGAGCGGCAGGGCGACGGTCATCATCGGGGCGTCTCTCCGCGGGCGAGGGTTTCGACGAGGTCGGCGAGGGCGTCGGCGGCGTCGGGCCGGGCGAGCCTCTGCGCGGCCTCCGCCATGGTCGCCAGCGCAGCGTCGTCGGACACCATGCCGCCGAGATGCCCGGAAAGCGATTCGGCGGTCAATTCACGTTCCGGTAGAACAAGCGCCGCGCCGGCTTCGCCCAAGGCGCGGGCGTTGGCGGTCTGGTGGTCGTCCATCGCGGCAGCGTAGGGCACGAGAATCGACGGTCGGCCCATCGCGGCGAGTTCCGCCACCGTCGAGGCGCCGGCGCGGGCGATCACGAGGTGCGCCGCGGCGAGGCGCGCGGGCATGTCGTCGAAGAACGGCGCGACCTCGGCGGCGACGCCCGCGGCGGCGTAGACCTCCCGCACCCGCGCGTCGTCCTCGGGGCGGGCCTGCTGAACCACCCGGAGCCGCGTCCGCACCGCAGGATCGAGCGCCGCGATGGCCGCCGGAACCGCATCCGCCAGCACCCGCGCCCCCTGGCTGCCGCCGAACGCGAGCAGCGAAATCGGCCCCTCCCCCGGCGGCGCGTAGGGCGCGCGCGCGGCGAGGATCGCCGGGCGCACCGGATTGCCGACATGGCGCAGCCGCGCCCGTTCCGGCGCGGCCACCGGCCACGTCCCGCAGGCCACGACGGCGACCTTGGGCGCGAACCAGCGGTTCACCCGGCCGAGCACGCCGTTCTGTTCGTGGATCAGGCGCGGCGCGCCGGTCAGCCCCGCCGCCGCCAGCGCCGGCAGCGACGGGTAGCCGCCGAAGCCCGCCACGCACGCCGGCCGGTCGCGCCGGAACCCCGCCGCCGTCGCCGTCACGCCCGCGGCGATGCGGAACGGCGCGGCGAGCTTCGCGAGCGCCCCGCCGCGGGCGAAGGTGGCCGCCGCCACGCCCTCGCGCGCGACCTCCGCCGGAAAGCCGCCGGCGTAGCGCAGGCCGCGCGCGTCGGTGGAGAGGGTCACGCGCCAGCCCCGCGCCAGCATCGCCTCGGCGAGCGCCTGCGCGGGGAACATGTGGCCGCCCGTGCCGCCGGCCGCGATCACCAGCAGGGGCCGGGTCACGCCGCGTCCGTCGTCAGCGCGCGCCGCCCGCTCAGGATCGTCGCCTGCGCCGCCGCGAGCCGGGCGATCGGCGCGCGGTAGGGCGAGCAGGAGACGTAGTCGAAGCCGGCGACCTCGCAGAACCGCACCGAGACCGGGTCGCCGCCGTGCTCGCCGCAGAGGCCGAGGGTGACGTCCGGCCGCCCCTTGCGGCCGCGCTCGGCGGCGATGAGCATCAGTTCGCCCACCCCCTCGACGTCGAGCGTCTGGAACGGGTCGGAGAGGTAGACGCCGAGCTGCAGGTAGTCGCCCATGAACTTGCCGGCGTCGTCGCGGCTGAGGCCGTAGGTCATCTGCGTCAGGTCGTTGGTGCCGAAGCTGAGGAACTCCGCCGAACGCGCGATGTCCTCGGCGCGGAGCGCCGCGCGCGGCGTCTCGACCATGCAGCCGACTTCATAGTCGAAGGCGGCGCCGGTCTCGCGGCGCACGGCGTCGGCGACCGCGTCGATGCTGGCGCGCAGGTGCAGCATCTCGCGGTTGGTCGAGACGAGCGGCACCATGATCTCGGGCACCACCGGCGCGCCCGTCGCCTGCGCCGCCTCGACCGCCGCCTCGAAGATCGCGCGGCACTGCATCTCGTAGATCTCGGGCAGCGTGATGCCGAGGCGGCAGCCGCGCTTGCCGAGCATCGGGTTGAACTCCTCGAGTTCGGCCGCGCGGCGCTCGACGCGCGTCACCGGCACGCCCATCGCCACGGCGAGGTCGGCCATCTCGCGCGCGCCGCGGGGCAGGAACTCGTGGAGCGGCGGGTCGAGCAGGCGGATGGTGACCGGCATGCCCTGCATGATGCGGAACAGCTCGACGAAATCCTCCCGCTGCCAGGGCAGCAGCCGGGCGAGGGCGGCGCGGCGGGAAGGCTCGTCGTCAGCGAGGATCATCTCGCGCATCGCGGTGATGCGGCCCTTGTCGAAGAACATGTGCTCGGTGCGGCAGAGGCCGATGCCGTCGACCTTGAAGCCGCGGGCGACCCGGGCGTCCTCGGGGGTGTCGGCGTTGGCGCGCACGCGCATCCGGCGATGCTCGTCAGCCCAGTCGAGCAGCGTCGCGAAGGCGCCGGTCAGTTCGGGCTCGATCATGGCGACGGCGCCGGCGATGGCCTCGCCCGCGGCGCCGTCGACGGTGACGAGGTCGCCTTCGCGCAGCACGCGTCCGTCCCGCGCGACCAGAGCGCCTTCGGCGAGGTCGATGCGCAGGTCGGAGACGCCGACGACGCAGGGCGCGCCGATGCCGCGCGCCACGACGGCGGCGTGGCTGGTCATGCCGCCGCGGGCGGTCAGCACGCCGGCGGCGGCGTGCATGCCGCGGATGTCGTCGGGGCTGGTCTCGACGCGCACGAGGATAGCCCGGGTTCCGCGCGCCGCCGCGGCCTCGGCCGCCTCGGCGCTGAAGGCGATCGGCCCCGAGGCGGCGCCCGGAGAGGCCGGCAGGCCGCGGCCGATCACGTCGCGCGGCGCGGCGGGGTCGATGCTGGGGTGCAGATGGTCGATCAGCAGCATGGGGTCGATGCGCAGCAGGGCGTCGGTGCGGCTGATGCGCCCGGCCTCGGCGAGATCGACCGCTATGCGCACGGCGGCGCGGGGGTTGCGCGGCATCGGGAAGGCGTCGAGCGCCTCGACCCGCCCGTCCTCGACGGTGAACTCCATGCGCGCGGCGTCGCCGAGCACGGCCTCCGCCCTGGCGAGCAGCGCCGACAGCGCCTCGGCGACCGTCGGATCGAGCGCGCCGGGGCCGTCGGCGACGGGGCGCGCGGCGCGCAGCAGCATCGCCGCGTCCTCGCCCTGGGCCTGCGGCAGCCAGCGGCCGGACAGCCCCGGCGCGCCCGTCCGCTCGCAACGCGCCTGCGCGAAGCCGGCCCCCGACACGCCGCGTCCGAGCCCGAGCGCCATGCACTGCACGACGAAGCCGAGGCCGGCGTCGGGGTCGTCGCCGCGGGCCGCGCGCAGCAGCTTGGCGCGCGGGCCGCTCCACGCGCGCGCGGCGGCGGCGAGCGCGCGGTCGATCTGCTCGCGCGGGTCTTCGGGGAAGGGCGCGCCGGTCTCCTCCCGGACGATGGCGAGGTAGTCCTCGATCAGCGCCCCAAGCGCCGAAGCGTCGAGCGCCGCCTCTTCGGCGACGCCGGCGGCCTTGAGGCGGGCGTGCAGCGCATGCTCCAGCGCCTCGGCGTCGACGCCGAGGGCGGGGGGCGCGAAGCTCTGGATCAGCCGTCGCCGAAGGTCTCGCGCCGCGCGCAGGCCGACGCGGGCGGCGAGCCCGGCCTCCACGGCCGCCGTCGCGCCGATGTTCAGCACCGCCGCCGCCCCGGTGGCCCCTTCTCCCGCGCTCGCGCGCACCGAGAGCAGCAGGGGCGCGGACGGATCGCCAAGCCGGCGCCCCCGCACGGCCTCCAGCCTGCGGATCGCGGCCGAAAGGGCGCGTGACAACGCCGGCGCCTCGCCCGAGACCAGCTTCCCGGCGGCGGAGGCGGCGATGGCGAAGCCCGGCGCGCTCACCACGCCCGCGCGCGCGAGCCGCGCCAGACGCGCCGCCTTGGCGCCGAACCGGCTGGGGTCGGTCGCGTCCTGAAGCGCCGCGATCTCGGGCGGCGCGGTCTGCGCCGTCGCGATCTCTGCGGCCGCGATGTCTGGCGGAGCGTTCATGACGGTTTCCTATCGTGCGACGCTGCGCTGCGGCAAGGCGCGGTTGCGCCGCGCGACGATCTCGGCGACCGTCCACGCCAAGCCAGACGACGCGCGCCCGAGACGACGCGAGGAGGAGGTCCGCCCATGCCGGTCACAGCCCGCCCGCTGCCGCCTTACCTGGTCGACCGCTATCGGGCGTGGAAAGCGCTGCGATTCGAGCCGAACCGGGTCTGGCACAGCCATCTCGCGCACAGCGGCCAGCACCCGCGGGCCATGGTGGTGTCGTGCTGCGACAGCAGGGTCGACGTGGTGGGGCTGTTCGGCGCGGAGCCGGGCGACCTGTTCGTCGTCCGCAACGTCGCCAACCTGATCCCCGCCTTCGCGCCCGATCATCTGCACCACGGCACCTCCGCCGCCGTCGAATACGCGGTCACGGTGCTGCAGGTGTCGCACATCGTGATCATCGGGCATTCCCAATGCGGCGGCGTCGCGGCGTGCTGCGCCATGTGCGACGGCGAGGCCCCGGAACTCGAAACCAGCTTCGTCGGCCGCTGGATGGACATACTGCGCCCGGGTTACGAGAGACTTCCCGCCACCGACGACCAGGACGCCCGTCTGCGCGCCCTGGAGAAGGAAAGCGTGCTGGTGTCGCTGCGCAACCTCGAGACCTTCCCGTTCGTCGCCGCCGCCGTCGCCTCGGGCGACCTGACGCTCCACGGCGCATGGATCGACATCGCCGAGGGCGCGCTGCACCTTTTCGATCCGGCGACGCGCCAGTTCGAGCCTGTCCGCGCCTGAACGGCCCGGCGTCGTCTCAGGCGTAGGCGACCCAGAGCAGCATGCCCCCGAGCACGAGGCGATAGAGCACGAAGGGCGTCAGCGTCCACGTCCGCACCATCCGCATCAGCACCGAGAGCGCCGCGAGCGCCGCGACGAAGGCCAGGGCCGCAGCTATCGCCGAATCGAGGCCGAGCGCGAGGTCGCCCTTGCGGACAAGCTTCACGACGATCCACGCGCCGACGGCGGCGACCGCGGGGATCGACATCAGCAGCGAGAGCCGCGCCGCCTCGACGCGCTGGAACCCCAGCGCGCGCGCCGCGGTCATGGTCACGCCCGACCGCGAGACGCCGGGGATGAGCGACACCGCCTGCGCGAGCCCCATGAGCACCGCGCCGCCCACCCGCCAGTCGCCGAGCTTCGCGGCCTGCGCGCCGAACCTGTCGCCCGCCCACAGCAGCACGGCGAAGATCACGGTGGTCCACGCGATCAGCTTCACCGAGCGCAGGTGCTCGTCGAAGCCCGTCAGCGCGATCGCCGCGCCGACGATCACCACCGGCACGGTCGCGAGGGCGAGAAGCAGCGCGAGCCGCGCGTCGGGGCCGTCGAAACGACCGGTCGCAACCTGAAGAGAGCCGCGGAATATCGCGGCCGACTCGGCGTGGAAGAACAGCAGAACGGCGATCAGCGTGCCCACATGCACGGCGGCGTCGATCGTCAGCCCCTGATCCTCGTTGCCGGTCAGCGCCGGGAAAAGGATCAGGTGGGCGGAGGAGGAGATCGGCAGGAACTCCGTCACGCCCTGGATCAGGGCGAGGATGGCGAGCGTCAGAAGAGGCATACAGGAGGCTCCGCGGTGCGCGTTGTCGGCGAATCGGGTGCGGCGCACCATAGGCGCAACGGCGTTACGCCGTCGCGCAGGATCTCGTGCGAAGAGACCAGAAACCGGAATCGGAATACATGCTGACCTTTTCTGGTCAAGCGCGGCCTCTGGAAGAGGGGCCGTGCGCGCAGAAATGATTATAATGTCAGCTTTGCTGACTTTTCATCGGTGCGCATTGTCCATACACACCACGACGGTGGTCTGACCAGCCGGGGGGTGCGCCGTGCCGCAGAAGATGTTGAAGTTCGTCTCCGTCGAGCGGGAGACGCCGCCGAAGCGGGCGGCGGACGAACGCGCGCACGACTTTGGGGAGATCTATCAGGAATACGCGGCGGCGAAGGCGGCCGAGCAGGCCGCGCGGTGCAGCCAGTGCGGCATCCCGTTCTGCCAGTCGCACTGCCCGCTCCACAACAACATCCCCGACTGGCTGAAGCTGACGGCCGAAGGCCGGCTCGAGGAAGCCTACGAGATCAGCCAGGCGACCAACACCTTCCCCGAGATCTGCGGCCGCATCTGCCCGCAGGACCGGCTGTGCGA
>RECW01000004.1 GCA_007693835.1 Paracoccaceae bacterium
GCGGCAGCGCGATGCGCAGCACGCCGCCGATGATCGACAGCACCCGGTCGTAGGTGATCGCAAGACCCGCCATGGCGCCCTCCAGAGTCGCGCAGAGCAGTCTACTCCCGTCGGCGGCGGCCGGGCGGCCCCGAACCGGAGGATGCGCTGCGCCCCTGCGTCGCGGCGAGGCGGCAGGATCAGCGCCCGCGCCGCGACGTGCAGCGGGCCGGCGGCGTGGGGATCGTGAGTCATGGCTTCGTGTCGAGCGGCGGCAGCACGCGCTCTATGCGGGCGCGTTGCGGCGCGTGGACGGGCGGGAGCTTGAGCGCCTGCCCGAGGGTCTCGACCGGCTCGTCGATCGTGAAGCCGGGTTGGTCGGTGGCGATCTCGAACAGCACCCCGCCCGGTTCGCGGAAATAGATGGCGTTGAAGTACCGCCGATCGGTCACCGGAGTCACGTCGAAGCCTGCGGCGCGCAGACGCTCCCGCCAGCCGCGCTGCTCGGCGGCGTCGCGCGCGCGAAAGGCGACATGGTGGATCGCGCCTGCGCCCGAGCGGCCGATGGCGGGGCGGCCGCTGGCGGGGCGGGGGACGCGCAGCAGATCGACGACGCCGCCGCGCGCGTCGCCGGGCGCACGCAGACGCAGCCGCTCGCCGTCGGCGCCGGTCTCGGCGCCGTGCTCGACGAAGCCCATCACGTCGATCAGCAGCCGCGCGGTGGGCGCCGGATCGGCCAACTGGAGCGTCACGGAGTGGAGGCCATCGCACGGCCCGTCCGTGGTCTCGGCGATCTCGACGGTCAGGCCGTCGGGGTCGCTGAGCGCGAGCACTCTTCGGCCGAAGCGCTCGGCGGGGCCGTCGAAATCCGCCGCGCCGCGGGCGAGGCGATCCATCGCGGCGTCGAAGCCTGCAGGGCTCGCTGCGTAGGCGACCGCGCGGGCCATGCCGTCGCCCGCCCGGCCGGGGGCCGCGTCGGGGAACGGGAAGAAGGTCATCACCGTGCCGGGCGCGCCGGTGCGGTCGCCGTAGTAGAGGTGATGGACGTCGGGGGCGTCGAAGTTCACCGTGCGCTTGACCAGCCGCTGGCCCATTCGGCCGGTGTAGAAGTCGAAATTGGCCTGCGGGTCGGCGCAGAGCGCGGTGACGTGGTGCAACCCGGCGATGGCGGTCATCGGCGTTCCCTTGCCCGAAGCGCGCCGCGGGGGCCGGCGCGGCGGTGTTCGCCGGCGCCGCTGGGCGGCGGGTTGATCTCGGCCTTTCCGCGCGGCGCGATCGGCGATCGCCCAAGACGTCGTCGGCGCTCCCGCGGCTTGGCGCGGGGGGGCGGCCGCGTTGGTATGTAGCGTGGAGAGCCGCCTTGTGGGAGGGAGGCGCGGACAGGCGCGTCGTCGGGGCGCGCCGCGATCGATCGAGAGCGCTTCGCCGGCTTGGCGCGGACGGAAGACGCGAGCGAGCGGCGGGGTCACGCGCCGAAGCGGTCGGCCCCGCCGCCGCGTCGTGGCTAGCAGCCGTCCGAACGCCCGCCGTCGCGCGGCCCCCGCACGGGCGGCGGGCTCGGCGCCGCCGTCGCGCCCGCCGGCGGCGCATGCGCGTTCGCGACCGAACGGGTCTCGAGAAACCGCGCGACACGAAGCGCGAGGCCCTCGCGCCAGGGTGGCGCGACGATCTGCACGCCGGCCGGGGCCGCGCCGGGGTCGAACACGGGGACCGTGACGACCGGGAGCCCGATGCAGGAGAACGGCTGGGCGAGGATGCCGAGATAGGGCCGGAGCGGGACAGTCCGGCCATCGAGCGCCATCGTGCGCTGGCCGATCACCGGCGCCGTCGCCGGCGTCGCCGGCGCGATCAGCACGTCGACGTCGCCGAACGCCGCCAGAGCCGTCTCCAGCCACCACCGCCGAACCTGCTGCGCCCGCGTCAGCCACGCCGCCGGCAGCAGCGCGCCGGCGAGGAAGCGGTCGCGGGTGTCGAGGTCGTAGCCCGCGGCCTGCGCGCGCAGACGCGGCAGGTGGAGCGCGCTGCTCTCGGCGTTGGTGATGATGTAGGCGGCCGCCCGCCCGAACGCGGCCTCGTCGAGCGCGACGTCGACCACGGGACCCAGATCGCCAAGCGCGTCCGCCACGCGGTCGCGCCGCGCGAGCACTTCGGGCGCGCACGGCGCCTCGAACCACCCGCGCAGGCGGCCGACCCTCAAGCCGCGCGGCGCGACGTCGAGCATGGGCGAGGCGGGCTCGACAGGCCGGTCGGCCAGCGCGTGGTCGCGCCCCCCGCCCCCCTGCAAGGCGTCGTAGGCCAGCGCGAGATCCCCGGCCGTGCGCGCCATCGGCCCGAGATGGTCGAGGCTGTCGACGAACGGAAACGTGCCGCCCCGCGGCAGACGGCCGAAAGTCGGCTTCAGGCTGAACACGCCGCAGAGCGCCGCCGGCACGCGGAGCGACCCGTTGGTGTCGGAGCCGAGCGAGAGCGGCGCGAGGCCGGCGGCGACCGCCGCGGCCGACCCCGACGACGACCCTCCGGTCATGCGCGCGGGGTCGTGCGGGTTGCGGCACGGGCCGTCATGGGCGTTCTCGCCGGTGAAGTCGTAGGCGAACTCGC
>RECW01000003.1 GCA_007693835.1 Paracoccaceae bacterium
CGCCCTCGGTCTTGTCGATCACCAGCCAGCCGTCGACCGCGCGGCCCTTGCGCCGACGGCTCATGCGTCGTCCTGCGCGCCGTCTTCAGGCTTGACGAGATCCTGCTTCACCGCGGGTTGCTCGAACAGCCGCCGCGTCTCGTCCATCCGGTCGAAGGTGTCGTCGAGGCGGAAGGCGAGGTCGGGCGAATACTTCAGGTTCACCGCCCGCGTGACGATGCGCCGAAGCTCCCCCTTCGCGCGCCCCAGCGCCTCCAGCGTCTCCGCCGCCTGCCGCCCGCCGAGCGGCATGACGTAGGCCGTGGCGTGGCGCAGGTCGGGCGTCACGCGCACTTCCGAGACGGTGATGGAGGCGCCCATCAGGCCCGGCTCGTGCGTGTCGCCGCGCGCCAGCGCATCGGCGAGCGCCCGACGAATCGTCTCGCCGACTTTCAATTGCCGCTGGGACGGCCCCTTGCCGCCTGCCTCGTGCTTCGCCATGCCCTGTGTCGACCGCCCGCGTCAGAGCGAGCGCTCGATCTCCTCGGTGGTGAAGATTTCGATCACGTCGCCTTCGCGGATGTCCTCGTAGTTCTGGAAGGCCATGCCGCATTCCTGGCCGCCGCGCACTTCGGCGACTTCGTCCTTGAAGCGCTTCAGCGTCTTCAGCGTGCCTTCGTGGATCACCACGTTGTCGCGCAGCAGGCGCACGCCCGCGGCCCGGCGCGCCACGCCTTCGGTGACGACGCAGCCTGCCACCTTGCCGACGCCGGAGACCTTGAAGACCTGCTTGATCTCGGCGTAGCCGATGAAGGTCTCCTTGAT
The DNA here is from genome assembly GCA_007693835.1 of Paracoccaceae bacterium. Classification (GTDB taxonomy): domain Bacteria; phylum Pseudomonadota; class Alphaproteobacteria; order Rhodobacterales; family Rhodobacteraceae; genus Rubrimonas. The sequence goes on from RECW01000003.1 coordinate 805, forward strand.
CTCCGCCGACAGAAGACCCGAGGCCGCCGCCTTCACGTCGTCGACCAGGTTGTAGATCACGCTGTAGTAGCGGATCTCGACGCCCTTCTGGTTCGCCGCCTCCCGCGCCGGCGCGTTGGCGCGGACGTTGAAGCCGATGATCGGCGCCTTCGAGGCTTCGGCGAGGTTCACGTCCGATTCCGTGATGGCGCCGACGCCCGAGTGGAGGATGCGCACGCGCACCTCCTCGTTGCCGACCTTCTCCAGCGCCTGCACGATCGCCTCGGCCGAGCCCTGCACGTCCGCCTTCACGACGATCGGCAGTTCCTTCACATCCGCATCGGCCTTCGCCTGCGCGAGAAGCTGGTCGAGCGTCGCGCGGGCGCCGCTGGCGGCTTGCGCCTCACGCGCCTTGCGGGCGCGGTAGTCGGCGATCTCGCGCGCCTTGGCCTCGCTCTCGACCACGTTCAGCACGTCGCCCGCTTCCGGCGTGCCGGAGAGGCCCAGAACCTCGACCGGCGCCGAGGGGCCGGCCTCCTTCACCCGCTCGCCCTTGTCGTCGATCAGGGCGCGCACCTTGCCCCACTGCTCGCCGACCACGAAGATGTCGCCGGTGCGCAGCGTGCCGCGCTGCACGAGGACCGTCGCCACCGGCCCGCGGCCGACGTCGAGCTTCGCCTCGATCACGGCGCCTTCGGCGGCGCGGTCGGGGTTGGCCTTCAGGTCGAGCAGCTCGGCCTGAAGCGCGATGTTCTCGAGCAGCTGGTCGAGCCCCATGCGGGTGGTCGCCGACACCTCGACGTCGAGCACGTCGCCGCCGAGCTTCTCGACGAAAACCTCGTGCTGCAGAAGCTGCTGGCGCACCTTTTCGGGGTTGGCGGACGGCTTGTCGCACTTGTTGATCGCCACGATCATCGGGGCCTTGGCGGCCTTGGCGTGGCTGATCGCCTCGATGGTCTGCGGCATCACCGAATCGTCGGCCGCCACCACCAGCACCACGATGTCCGTCACCTGCGCGCCGCGCGAGCGCATCGAGGTGAAGGCGGCGTGGCCCGGCGTGTCGAGGAAGGTGATCGGCGCGCCGCTGTCGGTCAGCACCTGATAGGCGCCGATGTGCTGCGTGATGCCGCCGGCCTCGCCCGAGACCACGTTGGTCTTGCGCAGCGCGTCGAGCAGCGACGTCTTGCCGTGGTCGACGTGGCCCATGACGGTGACGACCGGCGCGCGGGACGCGAGGCTCTCCGGCGCGTCTTCGTCGGTCTGGAGCACGTTCTCGACGTCCGCCTCCGAGACGCGCTGGAAGTTGTGGCCGAACTCCTCGACCACAAGCTGCGCCGTGTCGGCGTCGAGCGTCTGGTTGATGGTCGCCATGACGCCCATCTTCATCAGCGCCTTGACCACGTCCGCGCCGCGCTCGGCCATGCGGTTCGCGAGCTCCTGCACCGTGATCGCGTCGGGGATGCGCACGTCGCGCACCACGCGCTCGCGCTCGCCCGAGCCCGACATCTTGCGCTTCTCGCGCTCCTGCCGGCGCCGGAACGAGGCGAGAGAGCGCTGGCGTCCGCCGTCGCCGGTCAGTTGGTCGATCGTCAGCTTGCCGGAGCGGCGGCGGTCGCCCGCGTCGCGCTTCGGCGCCGCCTCACGGCGCGGCGGCGCGCTCGGCGCGCCTTTGGCGGACCGTTTGGCGGCCGGGCGTTCGTCGGCGACGGGTTCTTCCTCGCGCGGCGCGCGCACCGCGGCGAGCGGCGCGGGCCGCGCGGCGTCGCGCGCCCGGCGGGCCTCCTCGTCG
>RECW01000072.1 GCA_007693835.1 Paracoccaceae bacterium
GCGGGGCCCCGCGCCTCGGCCTGCTCGCGGCGGCGGCGCGACAGCGCGCGGCGGACGGCGCGCGGCCGGCGCCGCTCTATCTTCGACCGCCTGACGCAGCGCCCCCGGCCCGCCGTCCTCCGACCCTGCTGCCGTGACCGCCCCCTATGACGCGCTGGCCGCCGTGCACGCGGCAGCCTTCGCATCGGCCGGTCCGCGACCATGGTCCGCGGCGGAGATCGCGAACCTCGCGGCAGCGCGCGGCGGCGTGCTCGCCGTCGACGCCGCATCCCCGGTCCGCGGCTTCGCCCTCGCCCGCGTCGCAGCGGACGAGGCCGAACTCCTGACGCTGGCCGTTTCGCCGACGGCGCGGCGTCGCGGCGTCGGCGCCGCCCTGCTGGACGCCGTGATCGGACGGTCGGCGGCCGCGGGCGCGACGCGCCTCACCCTCGAAGTCGGGGCCGGCAACGAAGCCGCGCTCGCGCTCTATCGACGCGCGGGGTTCGCAGAAGTCGGTCGCCGCTCGGGCTATCTGGCCGCCGGCCCGGACGGCGACGCGCTCATCATGCTGCTTGTTCTCGAACCGAACCCATCGATCTGAACCGCACACGACGCGCGCAGCCCTGGAGCGATACTTCAAGCGCGGAACCGCACATCGCCCAAGTTCGAGGTCGCGCTGCGGCAGCGTCTACGCTACCGAGAAAAAATTATTCGGCGCCCCTTTGACAAGGCGTTCTGGATACGCAACTACTGTGCGCAAGCGAAGACCTTTTCGCTCACGCTGGCGTTATCGGAGAGTGGTTGCGTCCTCTCTCTTTTGGCCAAGGGGCTGGCGCGGGCGGCTAACAAGAAACAGGAGTCCCCATGTCGAACGAGCAGTTGCAAACCTCGGAGTTGCTGTCGCTGACGACGGAGATCGTCGCCAGCCACGTCGGCAACAACACCGTCGCCATGACCGAGCTGCCGGAGCTGATCCAGCAGGTCTACGGCGCCTTGTCGGGGCTGACCGCACCTGCGGCCGAGCCGAAGGAGGAATTGAAACCGGCCGTGCCGATCAAGAAGTCGGTGACTGACGATTACATCGTCTGCCTCGAAGACGGCAAGAAGATGAAGATGCTGAAACGTCACCTGATGACCGCCTACAGCATGACGCCGGAACAGTACCGCGAGAAGTGGGGCCTTTCCCCGGACTATCCCATGGTCGCTCCGAACTATTCGCTGAAGCGTCAGCGTCTGGCGAAGGAGAACGGCCTCGGCCGGAATCGCCCGCGGGGATGAAGCGGCGTTGCGGCGCGCGTGCGCCGCAGCTAAGTCGACCACGGCGCGCCCGCCCGGCGCGCCGTGTCCGTTTTCGGGGAGCGCGCCGATGGCCGAAGCGAAACGCCTCTACGTCCGGGCCTACGGCTGTCAGATGAACGTCTACGACGCCGAGCGGATGGCCGACGCGCTGGCGCCCGAGGGCTGGACCAGCGTCGACGCGCCCGAAGACGCCGATCTGGTGCTGCTCAACACCTGCCACATCCGCGAGAAGGCGGCCGAAAAAGTATATTCCGAACTCGGCCGGCTGAAGCGGATCGCCGACGCGCGGAAGGCCGACGGCGGGCGGATGATGGTCGGCGTCGCGGGGTGCGTCGCGCAGGCCGAAGGCGCCGAGATCGCCCGTCGCCAACCGCTCGTCGACCTCGTCGTCGGCCCCCAGGCCTATCATCGTCTGCCCGACCTCGTGGCCCGCGCCGAAGCCGGCGCCCGCGGTCTCGTGGAGACCGAATTTCCCGCCGAGGACAAGTTCGACCATATCGGCCGCGGCCCGAAGGCGCGGCGCGGGCCGGCGGCGTTCCTCACCGTGCAGGAGGGGTGCGACAAGTTCTGCGCCTTCTGCGTCGTGCCCTACACTCGCGGCGCCGAAGTCTCCCGCCCGGTCGCGAAAGTCCTCGCCGAAGCGCGCGACCTCGTCTCGCGCGGGGTGGTCGAGATCATGCTGCTCGGCCAGAACGTGAACGCCTACCACGGCGAAGGTCCCGACGGGCGGCCGTGGAGCCTCGCCCGGCTGATCGAGGCGCTGGCCGGGATCGAGGGGCTCGCGCGCATCCGCTACACCACCTCCCACCCCAACGACATGACCGACGACCTGATCGCGGCCCACGCCGAGATCCCGCAGCTGATGCCCTACCTGCACCTGCCGGTGCAGTCCGGGTCCGACCGCGTGCTGAAGGCGATGAACCGGCGCCACACCGCCGCGGACTACCTGCGGGTGATCGAGAAGGTGCGGGCGGCGCGGCCGGACATCGCGCTGTCCGGCGACTTCATCGTCGGCTTTCCCGGCGAGACCGAGGCGGAGTTCGAGGCGACCTTGGCGCTCGCGGCTGACGTCGGCTACGCGCACGCCTTCAGCTTCAAGTATTCGCCGCGCCCCGGCACGCCCGCGGCGGATGCGCCCGGCCAGATCGCCGAGGCGGTGATGGCCGAACGCCTCGCCCGGCTTCAGGAGCGGCTCGCCGACGATCAGGCCGCGTTCAACGCGGCCATCGTCGGCCGCGAGACCGACGTGCTGTTCGAGAAGCCGGGCCGGGAGCCGGGCCAGCTCGGCGGGCGCACGCCGTGGCTGCAGGCGGCGCACGCCGAGGCGGACCCGGCGCTGCTCGGGCGGGTCGCGCGCGTCCGTGTCGTCGGCGCGGGGCGCAACAGCCTGAGCGTGCAGGTGATCTGAACCGCGACGCTTCCACGACGCGGAATTTCCTTGCGCGCGCGACCGACCCTCGGCCACGATCAATCGGAACGAGCGCGAGCAGGCGGAGGGCCAGTGGCGTCAGGCATTCTTGAAGCGACACCGGAAACGGGCGATCCGCATGAGACACGTCTCGAATTCGCCGACAACCGCAAGCTGATAGACGTCTGCGGGGCCTTCGACCGCAACCTCGCCGCGATAGAGGCGGGTTTCGGCGTCGCGATAACCCGGCGCGGCAACGTGCTCTCCCTCCACGGCGAACCGGCGGCGCGCGAAGGCGCCGGGGCAGCGCTCGGCGCGCTCTACGCTCGCGTAGAACAGGGCCGCGCCGTTGAGCCCGGAGACGTCGACGCCGCCATCCGCATGCCCACGCGCGCCGCTCCGCGCCGGGCGGACCAGCTCGAACTGTTCGACGGCGGGCGCGTGGAGATCCACACCCGCAAGAAGGTGGTCGAGCCGCGCACGCCGGCGCAGAAGGCCTACGCCCAGGCGCTGTTCAGCCATGAACTGGTGTTCGGCGTCGGTCCGGCGGGCACCGGCAAGACCTATCTCGCCGTCGCCGCGGCCGTGTCGATGTATCTCGAGGGTCGCGTCGACAAGATCATCCTCAGCCGCCCGGCGGTGGAGGCCGGAGAGCGTCTCGGCTTCCTGCCCGGCGACATGAAGGAGAAGATCGACCCCTACCTCCGCCCGCTCTACGACGCGATCCACGACATGCTGCCCGGCAAGCAGCTGCAGCGCGAGATGGAGCTCGGCAACATCGAGGTGGCGCCGCTGGCGTTCATGCGCGGGCGCACCCTGTCGAACGCCTTCGTGGTGCTCGACGAGGCGCAGAACACCACCGAGATGCAGATGAAGATGTTCCTCACCCGCCTCGGCGAAGGCAGCCGCATGGCGATCACCGGCGACCCGACGCAGGTGGACCTGCCGCGGGGCGTGCGCTCGGGGCTCGCCGAGGCGATCCGGGTGCTCGACGGGGTCGAGGGGGTCGCCTTCCGCCGTTTCGCCAGCGCCGACGTGGTGCGCCATCCGCTCGTCGCCCGGATCGTCGAGGCCTACGACGCCGCCGCTCGCGCCGCCGACGCGCCGGACCGATGACGGGAGGCTACGCGACCGGACCATGACGGGCGCGCGGATGCTGGTCGAGACGCTGGTGGAGGGGGGCGACTGGGCCGCTCTCGGCGATGCGGCGGCGCTGGCGGAGGCGGCGGCCCGCGCCGCCCTCGCCGAGGCGGGCGTCGCGGCGGAGGGGCGGGAGATCAGCCTGCTGCTCACCGACGACGCGGCGATCGCCGATCTGAACCGACGTTTCCGCGGCAAGGACGGCCCGACCAACGTGCTGTCGTGGCCCGCCGGCGAGGGCGCCGCGCCGCCGGGCGAACCGTCGCCGCTCGGCGACATCGCGCTCGCGGCGGAGACGGTGGCGCGGGAGGCGGCCGAGCGCGGGCTTGCGCTTCGAGACCATGTCGCGCATCTGATCGTGCACGGCGCGTTGCACCTGCTCGGCTACGATCACGAGGAGGACGACGACGCCGAGGCGATGGAGCGCCTCGAAAGGCGCGCCCTCGCGCGAATCGGGGTCGCGGACCCCTATGAGTGAGACGCCGGACAGTCGACGCCCGGCGAAGGAGAGCATGGACGGAAGCCTTTTGCCCGACCAGCCGTCGGGCGGCCGCGAAGACGGCCAGGACGCGGACCAACCCCCGAGTTCTCTCATCGCCCGCCTTCGGCGGGCCTTCTCCGGAGACGACGAGGCGGCGCAGGAGCCGCCGCCGATGACAGCCCTCGCGCAGCGCGCAGCCGCCGAGGAGCGGGCGATGCTGCTCAACGTCATCCGGATGCGCGACCAGCGCGTGGAGGACGTGATGATCCCTCGCGCGGACATCGTCGCAGCACCCGACACCGCGAGCCTCGACGAACTGGTGAGCGTGTTCCGCGACGCGTCGCTGACCCGCGTGCCGATCTACCGCGAGACGCTCGACGACCCGGTGGGCTTCGTCCACCTCAAGGACCTCGCCTTCGCCTACGGCTTCGACGGCGAGGAGGCGCGCAAGCGCTTCGAGATCGGCCGCCACCTGCGCCCGCTGCTCTACGTGCCGCCGTCGATGGCGACGGCGAAGCTGCTGGAGCGCATGCAGGCGAGCCGCCGACACATCGCGCTCGTGATCGACGAGTACGGCGGCGTCGACGGTCTGGTCACCATCGAGGATCTGGTCGAGCAGATCGTCGGCGACATCGACGACGAGCACGACGACGCGGACCCGATCCCGTGGCGACAGGAGGCGCCGGGCGTCTGGCTCTGCGACGCCCGCGCCGACATTGCGGCGTTCGAGGCGGCCATCGGCGTCTCGCTCGACGCCGAGACCCTGGCCGAGGACGTCGACACGCTCGGCGGCCTCGTCTTCGCCCTGTCGCATCGCGTGCCCGAGCGCGGCGAGGTGATCCGCCACCCGGCCGGCCACGACTTCGAAGTGCTCGACGCCGACCCCCGCCGGATCAAGCGGCTGCGCGTGATCTTCGGCGGGCGCGGCGCGCCCGACGACCGCTGACGTTCCTGTCCGCTTCCCTGCGCGCGGCGCCGGCGCGGCTCGCCGCGGCGCGCGGCTGGCCCCGCGTCGCGGCGGCGGCGGCGGCGGGCCTCGCGCTGACGCTGGCGCAGCCCCCGATCGGGGCGTGGCCGTTGCTGTTTCTCGCGTGGCCCGCGTTGTTTCTGCTCGTGGACGGCGCGGAGAGTCCGCGGCGCGCGGCGCGCGTCGGGTGGCAGGCGGGCGCGGCGTTCTTCCTGAGCGGGCTCTACTGGGTCGGCGAGGCGTTCCTCGTCGAGGCGGCCAACGTCTGGTGGTATCTGCCGCTGATGCCGGTCGCCGTCGCCGCGCTCGGGGCCGGCCTCGGCCTGTTCTGGGGCGCGGCGTTCTGGGCGGCGCGGCGCTTCTGGCCGACGGGGTGGCGCCGCGCGCCGACGCTCGCGGCCGCGATCCTCGCGGCGGAGGTGGCGCGGGGCCATGTGCTGACCGGCTTTCCGTGGGCTATGCAGGCCTACGCCTGGATCGAGACGCCGCTGATCCAGGTGGCGTCGCTGACCGGCGGCTACGCGCTCAGCGGCCTCACGCTGCTGGCGGCGATGGCGCTCGGCCTTCGGTCCGCGGCCCCGGCCGCGATGGTGGCCGCAGCGCTGGCGACGGCATGGAGTTGGGGCGCATGGCGCGTCGCCGACGCCACGCCGGAGCCGGGGCCGGTGTTGCGGCTCGTCCAGCCGAACACGCGGCAGGTCGACAAGTGGGCGCCGGAGAACACACGGCCGATCTTCGAGAACCTCGTCGCGTTGACCGCCCAGCCCGCCGACGGCCCGCCGCCGGCGCTGGTCGTCTGGCCCGAAGTCGCCGTCACCTTCCTGTTCGACGAAAGCGTCGAGGCGCAGGCGATCGCCACGGCCGCGCTGCCGCCGGGCGCGTCGCTGGCGGTCGGGTCGGTGCGCATCGACCGCGCCGCGCCGGACCGGCCGCTCTTCAACAGCCTGCTGTTCTACGGCCCCGACGGCGCGCCGCTCGGCGTCTACGACAAGCGCCGCCTCGCGCCCTTCGGCGAATACGTGCCCTATGCGTGGCTCCTCGGGCGGCTCGGTTTCGGCACGCTCGGCGACGGGCTGAGCGGCTTCACGCCCGGCGACGGCGCGCCGCCGCCGGTGTTGCCGGGCCTGCCCCCGTTCGCCGCGCTGATCTGCTACGAGATCATCTTTCCGGCGTTCGTGCGCGCGGCGGCGCGCGACGCAGACTGGGCGCTGCAGGTGACGAACGACGCATGGTTCGGCCGCAGCGCAGGCCCGTGGCAGCATCTCGCGCAGGCGCGCGTGCGCGCTGTCGAACTCGGTCTGCCGATCGCCCGCGCCGCCAAGACAGGCGTCTCGGCGATGATCGACCCGTGGGGTCGCGTGACGGCCCGACTTGGGCTCGACGAGCGCGGGGTGGTCGATTCGCCCCTGCCCGGCCCGCGCGTGCCGACGCTCTACGCACGGCTCGGCGATTGGCCGCCGCTCGCCTTCATGGCGATGGCGTTCGGCCTCGCTCGCCTCCGCCGGGTTTGAGTCGCTCCGCAAGGTTGCCAATACTGTTAATCCTGCACGCGCCTGTTGGCGCTTCTCTCGATTTCAATAGAACTTGTCGCGTGTTGTTTGGGAGTATGTCGTGCCGAAGTCGCCCGATCCGATAGACGTCCACGTCGGCGCGCGCCTGCGCTTCCGCCGCATGGCGATCGGAATGAGCCAGGAGGCGCTCGGCGAGCGGCTCGGGGTGACGTTCCAGCAGATCCAGAAGTATGAGAAGGGGTTGAACCGTATCGGCGCGGCCCGGCTCTACATGATGGGCCGCGTCATGAACGTCCCGGTCGCCTATTTCTTCGAGGACCTCCCCGAAAGCGGGTGCGCCGATGATCCCGCGGCGTCGCCGATTGCGTTTCTCTCCACGCCGGAGGGTCTGCAGCTCAACCTCGCCTTCGCGCGCATCGCGGACGCGGACACGCGCCGCAAGGTGGTCGAGTTGGTCCGCGCCCTCGCCGTCGACCCCGATGCGCAGTGAGGGAGGGCGACGCAGCGCGGCGAGAAAAAAACGCCGCGCATCGCATGCACGGCTGCGTTGACGTCGCGGCCGCGCGTCTCCTACACCGCAAGCGCCGCTGACGCGGCGCCCTTGGCACTGCTTGGAGGCGGAAAATGCCGCGCGACCACTTCCTTTTCACGTCGGAGTCCGTCTCGGAAGGCCATCCGGACAAGGTCTGCGACCAGATCTCCGACGCGATCGTGGATCTCATCATCGGCCGCGAGCCGGAGGCCCGCGTCGCCGTAGAGACGGCCGCCACCACGAACACCGTGGTGCTGATGGGCGAGGTGAAGATCAGCGAGGCGAACGCCGTCGACCCTGAAGAGATGGCCCACGCCGCGCGGCAGACGATCAAGGAGATCGGCTACCAGCAGAAGGGGTTCCACTTCCGCACCTGCAAGATCGACACCTACGTCCACGAGCAGTCCGCAGACATCGCGCAGGGCGTCGACGCCGCCGAGAACAAGGACGAGGGCGCGGGCGACCAGGGCATCATGTTCGGTTTCGCCACCGACGAGACGCCGGAGCTGATGCCGGCGCCGATCCTCTACGCCCACAAGATCCTCCGCACGCTGGCGGAGGCTCGCCACTCTGGCGCCGAACCGACGCTGGGGCCCGACGCCAAGAGCCAGCTGACCATCGAATACCGCGACGGGCGACCCGTGCGCGCCCACACCATCGTGCTGTCGACCCAGCACCTCGACCCGAACATGACGTCGGACGACGTGCGCGCCGTGGTCGAGCCCTACATCGCCAGGACGCTGCCCGAAGGCTGGATCGACGCGGAGACGGCCTGGCACGTGAATCCGACCGGCCGCTTCGTGATCGGCGGGCCCGACGGCGACGCCGGGCTGACCGGCCGCAAGATCATCGTCGACACCTACGGCGGCGCGGCGCCCCACGGCGGCGGCGCCTTCTCGGGCAAGGACCCGACGAAGGTGGACCGCTCGGCGGCCTACGCGGCCCGTTACGTCGCCAAGAACATCGTCGCGGCGGGCCTCGCGCGGAAATGCACGCTGCAGCTCTCCTACGCCATCGGCGTGGCCGAGCCGCTGTCGATCTACGTCGACACCCACGGCACCGGCGAGGTTTCGGACGACGCCATCGAGCGGGCGATCCGCGACACGATTTCTCTGACGCCGCGCGGCATCCGCACGCGGCTCGGTCTGAACCGCCCGATCTACAAGCGCACCGCCGCCTACGGCCACTTCGGCCGCGAGCCGGACGCCGAGGGCGGCTTCACCTGGGAGAAGACCGACCTCGCCGCAGCGCTGAAGGCGGCCGTTTGACGACGGCGTGGGCAGCGTCCGACGGATGAACGCCGTCGACGACGAGAAGCCGCGTCGCGCCGACGGCGCGCCGTGGCGCAACTTCTACGGTCGCCGCCACGGCAAGGCGTTGCGTCCGCGGCAGCGAAGCCTGCTTGAGACGCGGCTCGACGCGCTGGCGCCCCCCGGCGTCGATTGGGCGGAGAACCCCGAGCGCGCGCCCATCGACCTCGCGGCGCTGTTTCCGGGCGCGCGCGACGTCTGGCTCGAGATCGGCTTCGGCGGCGGCGAGCATCTGATCGCCACCGCCGTCGCGCACCCGGATGTGGGGATCATCGGCTGCGAGCCGTTCGTGAACGGCGTCGCGATGTTCCTCGCCGCGCTGGAGACGGCGGGCGCCGGCAACGTGCGCGTGCACGCCGGCGACGCGCGGTTCCTGTTCGACGTGCTGCCGGACGCCTGTCTTGGGCGCGTCTACCTTCTCTATCCCGACCCGTGGCCGAAGAACCGCCATGTCGACCGCCGCTTCGTGAACGCGCAGAACCTCGCCGAGATCGCGCGCCTGCTGCGCCCCGGCGGCGAGTTCCGGCTCGCGACGGACATCCCCGCCTACGTGGCTCACAGCCTGAAGCGCGTCACGGAGAGCGGCGCCTTCGAGCGCGTCGACGTCGACCCCGCCACGCCGTGGGAGGGATGGCCCGGCACGCGCTACGAGGCGAAGGCGCTTCGCGAAGGGCGTCGCCCGGCCTATCGGCGCTTCATCAGGCGTTGACCTCGGCGCAAAGGCGCTACTTTCTGTGGCGTGACGAAACGCCGCAAGGAGGCGACCATGTGCAGCCTGACCCGCCTGATGCTGTTCGGCGTGATGCTCTTCGCGTCCACCAGGGCCGACGGGCGCCCGCGGTTCGAGAAGTCGGGCGGGCGCGACGCGGCCTGACCGGCGTCACGCCGCGACGTCGCGTCGCTCCGGCGGCGCGTCGAGCAGCAACCACAGCTCGGCGCGACGCGCAGCCGCTGCTGAAGCGGCGGCGGCCTTGACGTGGCCGAATCCGCGGATGCTCATCGGCAGCTTCACGATCTCCGCCGCCAGCCCGATCGTCGCGGGGGCTAGCCGCGCGTTCAGCCGGGACGTCTCGTCCACGAACGCCGAGATCATGCGCCGCTCCATCCGGCGCTCGGCCGTCCAGCCGAAGGGATCGAGCGCCGTCCCCCGCAGAAACTTGAAGCGCTTGAGCACGCCCAGCGCCTTCAGCATGCCGGGGCCGTAGGTCGTCTTGAGCGGGCGGCCATCCGGCCCCTTCCGGGCGAACAGCGGCGGGGCGAGGTGCATCTCGATCCGCCTCACGCCGTCGAAACGCTCCGCCACCGCCTTCTCCAGCGTCTCGGCGTGCAGCCGCGCGACTTCGTATTCGTCCTTGTAGGCCATCAGCTTGAACAGGCTGCGCGCCACGGCTTCGGCGTAGACTTCCGAGCCCGGCGCCGCCTGCGCCTCCGCCGCGCGGGCCTGCGCGACGACCTCGGCGTAGCGCCGCGCCCAGGCGGCGTTCTGGTAGGCGGTGAGGAAGTCCACGCGCCGGCCGACGAGGGCGTCGAGCGTCTCCGGCTCCGCCGGCGCCGGCCCAAGGGCCGCCTGCGCCGCGGCGGGGTCGTGCGCCGCCCAGCGCCCGATCTCGAAGGCGCGCTTGCTGCCCTCGACCCCTGCCCCGTTCAGCTCGATCGCCCGCATCAGCGCGGCGCGCGACAGGGGCGCGAGGCCGCGCTGCCACGCGGCGCCCAACATCATCACGTTGGCATAGACGGCGTCGCCGAGCAGGCGTTCCGCCAGCCGCGTCGCGTCGAGCCAGCCGACGGCCTCGGCCCCGATGCGCGCCTCCAGCGCCCGCTTCAGCCGCTCGGTCGGCAAAAAGAAATCCGCGTCGCCCGTGAAGGCCCCTGTGGGCGTCTCATGGCTGTTCACCACGGCGCGTGCGCGCCCCTCGGCCATGGTCGCCAGCGCTTTTGGCCCCGCCGTCACCACCAGATCGCCGCCGATCACGGCGTCTGCCTCGCCCGCCGAGACGCGGATCGCGCTGATCGCGCCGGGCGTCTCGGCGATGCGGACGTGGATCGTCACCGCCCCGCCCTTCTGCGCGAGCCCCGCCATCTGCATCTCGCCGGCTCCCTTGCCTTCGAGATGCGCGGCCATGGAGAGCAGCGCGCCCACCGTCACGACGCCGGTGCCGCCGATGCCGGTGATCACCGTGTTCCAGACGCCGTTCAGGGCGGGAACCTCGGGCTCGGGGATGTCGGGGATCGTCAGCGCCGTCACGGTCTTCTTCGGCGTCGCGCCGTGCAGGGTGACGAACGACGGGCAGAAGCCCTTGAGGCAGGAGAAATCCTTGTTGCAGGCGGACTGGTCGATCTCGCGCTTGCGGCCGAATTCGGTCTCCAGCGGCAGGATCGCCACGCAGTTCGACTGCTTGCCGCAGTCGCCGCAGCCCTCGCAGACCAGCGGGTTGATGAAGACGCGGGCGTCGGGATCGGGGAAGGCGCCGCGCTTGCGGCGGCGGCGCTTCTCGGCGGCGCAGGTCTGGACGTAGAGGATCGCGGTGACGCCGGGGACCTGCGCCAGCTCCTTCTGCACCGCGTCGAGGTTCTCGCGCGGCTCGGCGCGCACGCCGTCGGGCAGCAGGTCGGGGTCGAAGCTCTCCTTGGGGTCGTAGACGGCGACGAGCCGCGCGACGCCCATGGCCTTCAGTTCCGCCGCCATGCGGTAGGGGGTCAGACCGCCGTCGTTCGCCTGCCCGCCGGTCATCGCCACGGCGTCGTTGTAGAGCAGCTTGTAGGTCATCGTCGTCCCGGCCGCGATGGCGGCGCGGATCGCGAGGATCCCCGAGTGGTTGTAGGTGCCGTCGCCCATGTTCACGTAGACGTGGGGCCGCGTGGAGAACGGCGCTTCGCCGATCCAGTTCGCGCCTTCGGCCCCCATGTGGGTGAAGCCCTCGGTCGCGCGGTCCATCCACTGCACCATGTAGTGGCAGCCGATGCCGGCGTAGGCGCGCTCGCCTTCGGGCACCACCGTCGAGGTGTTGTGCGGGCAGCCGGCGCAGAACCACGGGTCGCGCCTGGCGATCTCCTCCGGCGCGTCGGCCAGGGCGCGGAGGCCGTCGAGCGCGGGCAGCGCCACGCCCTCGGCTTCCAGCACGCGGCCGAGGCCGAGCGCCACGTCCACCGGGTCGAGCGCCATCTTGACCGAGAAGAGGACTTTCCCCGCCGCGTCCTTCCAGCCGATCACGCGCGGGCGCGCGGGGCGGTTGTAGAGCGCCTCCTTCACCTGGGTCTCGATCAGCGCCCGCTTCTCCTCGACCACCACGATCAGGTCGAGCCCTTCGGCCCACTCGGACAGCGCCTGCGTCTCCAGCGGCCACACCATGCCGACTTTCCAGACGGTGAGGCCGAGCGCCGCCGGGTCGTCGACGCCGAGCAGGTCGAGCGCGTGGACCACGTCGCGCCACGTCTTGCCCGCCGCGACCACGCCGATCCGCGCGCCGGGGGCGCCGTGGGTGCGCCGGTCGAGCCGGTTGGCGCGCGCGTAGGCCTGCGCGGCGAAGCGCTTGACGTCATGCATCCGCGCCTCCTGCGCCTGCGGCGTGTCGCCGAGGCGGATCGAGACGCCTTCGGGCGGCATGGCGAAGTCGGGCGCGGCGATCTCGATGCGGTGCGGGTCGCCGTCGACCACCTCCACCGCCTCCACCGTGTCCTTGAGGCACTTGAGCCCCACCCAGAGGCCGGCGTAGCGGCTGAGCGCCCAGCCGTGATGGGCGAAGTCCAGCACCTCCTGCACGCCCGCGGGCGACAGCACCGGCATCATCGCGTCCATCAGCGCCAGTTCGGTCTGGTGGCAGGTGGTGGAGCTTTCGCAGGTGTGGTCGTCGCCCATCGCCACGATCACCCCGCCGAGCGGCGCCGTGCCGGCGAGGTTGGCGTGGCGGAAGACGTCGCCCGAGCGGTCGACGCCCGGCCCCTTGCCGTACCAGAGCGCGTAGACGCCCTCGAACTTGCCTTCGCCGCGCAGGTGCGCCTGCTGGGTTCCCCAGACGGCGGTCGCGGCGAGGTCCTCGTTCAGCCCCGGCTGGAACACCACCCCGGCGGCGGCGAGTTCGCGGCCCGCCCGCGCCATGGTCTGGTCGACCGCGCCGAGGGGCGAGCCGCGGTAGCCGGTGACGTAGCCGGCGGTGCGCCGTCCTGCGGCGACATCCCGCGCCTTCTGCGCCAGCAGCGCGCGGG
>RECW01000002.1 GCA_007693835.1 Paracoccaceae bacterium
CGATCTTGACCTCGGTGCCCGACCACTTGCCGAACAGGATGCGGTCGCCGGCCTTCACGGCCATCGGGATCAGCTCGCCCGAGTCCTTGCGGGCGCCTTCGCCGACCGAGATCACCTCGCCTTCCTGCGGCTTCTCCTTCGCGGTGTCGGGGATGATGAGGCCGCCCGCGGTCTTGGCGTCGCTCTCGATGCGACGGACGAGGACGCGGTCGTGGAGAGGCTTGAAGTTCATGGAAGTCGCTCCCTAGTTGCGTTTCCAGAGCCTTGGCGGCGCCCCGGCTCGTGTTAGCACTCGCCGCCGGTGAGTGCTAACGGGGTGTGGCGCGGAGATAAGGCGAAGGGCGCGGGCCGGTCAAGACCCTTTCGCGCATTCTGTCGCAGGGAAGGCCGGGCTGCGTCAGGCGAAGCTGCCGGCGAGGAGCGAGGCGCCGGCCACCAGCGTCAGCGGCCAGCGCAGGGTCGGCCACCAGCGCGGCGCGCCGCCGGCGCGGACCAGCGCGAGATCGGCCGCGAGGAGCGCGGCGAGACCGGCGGCGAGCATGGCGAGGTTCAGCGGCGGGGCCGCCGCCACCAGCACGCCCCAGGCGTAGAGCGCCGGCAGCACCGAGAGCGCGAGCGGCGCGAAGACCGGCCCCCGGCCCATGCCGGCGGCGGCGAAGCCCCAGCGGCACCCGCCCATGAACGACAGGATGATGGCCCCGTACTGCGCCAGCGCGCCCTGTGCGAGCAGGCGCCACTCGTCCGGTCCGACCAGCGTCACGCCCGCGAGGCCCACGAACGGGATCAGCCCCGCGTAGCCGAGGGCGCGGGCGGCGGGGGGCGTCACAAGCGCGGCGCGGATCGTCATCGGCGTTCCGTCAGGGGAAGGGTCGCGGGCGGTCTCGTCGTCGTTCGAAGCGGTCCTATCTTCTAGCGCATGACGACGACCCACGACAGACCCGCCATCGCGGCGACCGACGACCCGGCGCGCGCCGTCGAGGTTTTCTATGACGGCGCGTGCCCGCTGTGCCGCGCCGAGATCGGCGCCTACCGCAAGATGCGGGGCGGCGACGCCATCGGCTGGCGCGACGTCGCGGCGGGCGAAGCGCCGCCGGAGATCGGCCGCGAGGCTGCGCTCGCCCGGTTTCACGCCCGCGCCGCGGACGGGCGGCTGGTGTCGGGGTTCCGCGCCTTCCTCGCCGTATGGCGGGCCAACCCGCGGCTCGCGCCGGCCGCGCGCATCCTCTCGACGCCCCCGCTGCCGCACGTCGGCGAGGCCGCCTATCGCCTGTTCCTCGCGATCCGGCCCCTCTGGCGGCGTTGACGCTCGGTCCGCGCCCTCCTATTGCGCTGCACAACAGCAGGGGAGCGCCCGGATGACCCGCCTGATCGACAGCCTGTCCGACATCGCGAGCGGCTACGACGCGCTCTACTGCGACCTGTGGGGCTGCTACCACGACGGCGTGACGCCCTACCCCGCGGCCGTCTCGGCGCTGCGGGCGTTCCGGGCGGCGGGCGGGACGGTGATCCTGCTGACCAACGCGCCGCGGCCAGGCGAGGCGGTGGCCCGCCACCTCGCCGCGATGGGGGCGCCGTCCGACAGCTGGGACGCGATCGTCTCCTCCGGCGACGCCGCCCGCGCGGCGGTGGCGGCCGGCGGGTTCGGGCGGCGCGTCGAACACGTCGGCCCGGCGCGCGACCTGTCCTTCTTCGACGGTCTCGACGTGGAGCGGGTCTCGCGCGCGCAGGCCGAGAGCGTGATCTGCACCGGCCTGTTCGACGACGAGACCGAGACGCCGGCCGATTACGTCGAAGCGATCGACGCCTGGGCGCGACGCGGCCTGCGCATGCTCTGCGCCAACCCCGACATCATCGTCGACCGCGGCCATCAGCGGCTCTACTGCGCCGGCGCCATCGCCGAGGCCTACGCCGACGCCGGCGGCGAGGTGGTGTACTGCGGCAAGCCGCACCGGCCGATCTACGCCCTCGCCCAGCGCCGGCTGGAGGAGACGCGGGGGCCGGGCCCGCACCGCGTCCTTGCGCTCGGCGACGGCGTCGGGACGGACGTGGCCGGGGGGCGGGCCCTCGGGGTCGACACCCTGTTCCTGACCGGCGGCATCGCCGCGGCGGACTTCGCGCCCGACCCCGACCGCCCGACGCCCGAACGCCTCGAGGCCTGGCTCGACAAGGCGCCGGCCCGCCCGACCTACGCGATGGGCCGGCTCCGGTAAACTTTCCGCGAGGTCGCTGACAGGCGCTCGGATCGGCGGCAAACAGGCCGCCGGCGCGTTAGGGACACGGAGGCCGTATGCGGGCGATACGTCTTGCGGTGGGCCTCCTGGTGTGCGCCGCGTTTCAGGCGGCCGCCGCGCCGGCGCCGCCCGCCCGACCGGCCGACATGGCTGCGGCGGCCGGGTCGGCCGCGCCGCGCGTCTCCCCGGCGCCGCCATCGTCGGCGCCGCGACCGGGATCAGCCGTCGTGCGCGAGTTTCAGCCCACCGCGGCCGCCCCGAGGACGACGTCCGCGCCGCCGCGCCGCGAGACCGAGACCGAGACCCTTTCGCCTGCGCCTGCGCC
>RECW01000105.1 GCA_007693835.1 Paracoccaceae bacterium
CTGGTGCGGTCGATGTGCATCCCGGCGCTGGAGAACGTCGCGCTCTGGCACGAGCGCGACATCAGCCATTCGAGCGTGGAGCGCGGCATAGGGCCGGACGCGACGGTGACGCTCGACTTCGCGCTGGTCCGGCTGACCGGCGTGATCGACAAGCTGGTGGTCTACCCCGAGGCGATGGAGCGGAACATGAACCGCTTCCGCGGCCTGATCCACTCCCAGCGCGTGCTGCTCGCGCTGACGCAGAAGGGCGTCAGCCGCGAGGACGCCTATCGCCTCGTGCAGCGCAACGCGATGAAGGTCTGGGAGGAAGGGGCGGATTTCGAAGCGGCGCTCGCCGCCGACCCGGAAGTCTCGGCCGCCCTGTCGGACGCCGACCGCGCCGCGCTGTTCGACCTCGGCCACCACACCAAGCACGTCGACACGATCTTCCGCCGCGTCTTCGGCGACTGAGGGTCGCCTTGCGGGGGGCCGCGACCGGGCGCACATGAGCGTCGACGCCGCGCCGCGCGTCGGAGGCTCGCCATGAAGCACGCCGCCCCTCGCCCCGCCTTTCCGCCCACGCGCCTCGCGCCGCCCGCCCCGCCGCCCGACGAACCCTCCGCCGCCGGCGCCATCGGCGAGGCGATGGACCGCGCGGCGCACGCGCTGATGGCCCGCGCGACGCTCGGCTTGTCGCCTGCGGCGCTGATGGCGGCGTGGACCGACTGGGCGTTCCACCTCGCCGTCTCGCCCGGCAAGCAGATGCAGCTTGCGGACAAGGCGTTCCGCAAGGCGCTGCGGCTGCAGCGCTATGCGTTCCGCCGCGCGACCGCAGGCGCCGAGCCCTGCCCCGCCTGCATCGAACCGTTGCCGCAGGACCGCCGCTTCGACGCCGAGGCGTGGCGCCGGCCGCCCTTCGACCTGATCGCGCAAGGCTTCCTGCTCAGCCAGCAGTGGTGGTGGAACGCGACCAACGGCGTGCGCGGCGTGACAAAGCCCCACGAGCGCGTCGTCGACTTCGTCGCGCGCCAGATGCTCGACATGGTCTCTCCCGCCAACTTCCCCGCCACCAACCCGGAGGTGCTCGAGCGCACGGCGCAGGAGGGCGGCATGAACCTCGTCCGCGGCGCGCAGCACTGGGCCGAGGACGTCGTCGCGCTGCTCTCGGGCCGCGATCCGGGGCCGGAGAGCGCGCACAGGGTCGGCGAGACGCTGGCGCTGTCGCCGGGCCGCGTCGTCTATCGCAACCGCCTGATCGAACTGATCCAGTACGCGCCGACCACCGAGACCGTCCGGCCCGAGCCGGTGGTGATCACCCCGGCATGGATCATGAAATACTACATCCTCGACCTCGCGCCGGGGCGGTCGCTGGTGGAGCACCTCACCGGGCAGGGCTTCACCGTGTTCATGATCTCCTGGCTGAACCCGACGCCCGCCGAGCGCGACCTCGGCATGGACGACTACCTGAGGGACGGCCAGATGGCGGCGCTGGCGGTCGCGCAGACCATCACCGGCGCGCCGAAGGTTCACGCGGTGGGCTACTGCCTCGGCGGCACGCTGCTGACCATCGCCGCCGCCGCCATGGGCCGAGACGGCGACGACCGCCTCGCCTCGCTCACCCTGTTCGCGGCGCAGGCGGATTTCTCGGAAGCGGGCGAGCTGATGCTGTTCATCAACGACAGCCAGCTCACCTTCCTCGAAGACCTGATGTGGGACCAGGGCTGCCTCGACCAGCGCCAGATGGCGGGCGCCTTCCAGCTGCTGCGTTCCAACGACCTGATCTGGTCGCGGCTGACCCGCGAGCATCTTCTGGGCGAGCGCGCCGAGCCGAACGACCTGATGGCGTGGAACGCCGACGCGACGCGGATGCCCTTCCGGATGCACAGCGAATATCTCCGGCGGATGTTCCTGGAGAACGCGCTCTCGAAAGGCACCTACTGCGTCGACGGCGCGGCGATCGCGCTTTCCGACATCCGCGCGCCCGTCTTCGCCGTGGGCACCGAGACCGACCACGTCGCGCCGTGGCGCTCGGTCCACAAGGCGCATTTCCTGTTCGACGCGGAAACGACCTTCGTGCTGACCAATGGCGGCCACAACGCTGGCGTCGTCGCCGAACCCGGCCACCCGCGCCGGCGCTACCGCATCGCGACCAAGCCGGCCGACGGGCCGTATCGCGACCCCGACGCCTGGCTGACGGCGGCCGAGCCGCATGAGGGCTCGTGGTGGCCGGCCTGGACCGGCTGGCTCGCCGAACGCTCCGGCCCCGAAGGCCCGCCGCCGCCGATGGGCGCGCCGGAGAGCGGCCTGCCGCCGCTCGACCCGGCGCCGGGGCTCTACGTGATGCAGCGCTGAGCGGCGGCCACAGGCGCGAAGGACAGGCGGTGATGCGGCGTCGCCCCGTGATCGCGGAGCGCCGCGAGGTGGCGGGCCGCGCCGTAGCCGACATTGGTCTCCCAGCCATAGGCGGGACGGCGGCGCGCGAGACGCGCCATCAGCGCGTCGCGCGTCACCTTGGCGAGGATCGAGGCGGCGGCGATCTGCGGCACCAGCGCGTCGCCGCGCACCACCGCCGTCGCC
>RECW01000165.1 GCA_007693835.1 Paracoccaceae bacterium
CGCGCGACAAGCTCGTCGCGGGAGCGGCCCGGGTGGGTGATCGGCCAGCCGCAGGAAACAAGGCCGAACATGAGAAACGTCGATGAAGACCTCGCCCAGCGCTCACTGCGCCGCCCTGGTCTCAGCCGCATCGATCGCATGCGTCATGACGCTCCCGCCTCGCCATCGAGTTCCCGCAACCGAACCCGCGCCACCGCCAGCCCGTCGCGCCCCTTTTCCGTGATCGTGTGGAACTTCCGCGACGTCCGGCCCTCGCGCTCAGTCCTGCAGGTCAGGTAGCCGTCCCGCTCCATCTTCGAGAGCATCGGATAGAGCGTTCCGGGCGACAGCCGGTAGCCGTGCCGCGCCAGCTCGTCGTTCATCCATCGCCCGTAGACCGGGTGCTCCGCCGCATGGTGCAGGATGTGCAGTCGGACGAGGCCCGACAGCAGATCATGGTGCTCCATGCGCTCGAGCGATGCGTCGCCCATCTGTTTCTTTATCGAAATCCGATAATGCGCCCGTATCGGTTCCGTCAACCTTGGAACGCCGACGGGCGCGATCGCATGGACATCGTGGTCGTCGCGCTCGTCGCCGTCTGCGCCTCCGGTCTCGCGCAGGTCTCCTGCTTCGGCTTCTGCGCGATCCTGATGCCGGTGGAGGTGACGGCGGCGCCCACCGCTTCGGTGCATCCGGCCGAGAGGCGCTTGAAGCTGGCGCTGGCCGGGCGACAGGCCGACGCGCGCGTCCTGTTGCCCTTCGCGCTCCCCGCGGCGCGTGCGGCCATTCTGTGCGCGTCGCTCTTGGCCCGGCTGCACCGCCAAGGAACGCCGGGAACTGCGCGATCCCGCGGATGCGACTGCGCCGCTGCGAGTCCCCGATCCCGCGGATCCGAATGTCCTCATTCATCCGCCGCCGAAGCGGGCTCATCTTCGCGCTCATCGAGACCTCCTGGCCCAAGGGAAAGGTCTCGATCGCCAGCTCCGGCGGAACCCGTCAGCGAAGCGCCGTCACGCCGCGCAGCGCGCCATGATGACGCCAGACGCCATCGCCGCGCGAGCCGCTTCGTTCATCGCGACGAGCCTGACGCCTTGCGCCGATCCAGGGCGCGGCGACAGGGGCTGAGGGTCCCTCGCCATCACGATCGTCGGGAAGGCGATGTGCCGCGCGTTTTGCAATCGCCGTCGCGCCCACCCAAGGTGGGTCGAACAGGCCGGAGCTGCGGGCGGACCACACGAACCCGATGAGGCGCGGCACGAACACTGCGGCCACGGGTTGAGGATCGGCGCCGGGGGCGTGGGGCGGACCGCCAGGCGAGGGGGAAGAACCATGGAGCAGGATCTGATCGACAGCGGTCTCGCGTTCTGGCGCGACGCGGAGAGCTTCCTGCGCTCGATGGCCACGCCTTGGCGGCTCTATCAGATCGGGATCCTCCTCGGAGTGCTGCTGGCGGCGCATGTCTTGCGGATCATCGTCACGCCGCGGCTCGAGGCCTGGGTGCGCGCGCAAGACGGCTGGCCGCGCTGGCGGCTGCGGCTCTCGGTGGCCGTGATCCGGCGGCTGCGGGGCGTGATCTTCGTCATGCTCATCTGGTCCACGATCTGGATCATGCGCGAGGTCACCTGGCCCTCGCGCACCTTCGTGCTCGGCGTCGCCGCCGCCATCGCGACGGCCTGGGTGGCGATCGGCTTCGCCGGACAACTGATCCGCAACCGGCCGCTGCGGCGCGTGGCGACCTGGGGCGCATGGACCTACGCCGCGCTGCTCTATCTCGGCTTTCTCGACGGGGCGACGGCGTTTCTGGACGGCATCGCCGTCACCTTCGACGATTTCCGCATCTCGGCGCTGTCGGTGCTCAGGGCCGCGGTGGTGACAGGCCTGCTGTTCGTGGTCGCACGTCTGGCGCTGCGCACGCTGACGGCGAGGCTGGCGCAGAGCGACGATGTCTCGCCCTCGATCCGGGTGCTCGCGACCAAGCTGCTGCAGGTCGTTTTCTTCGGCGGCGCGGTGGCGATCGGGCTTCGGGCGATCGGCTTCGACCTGACAGGGCTTGCGGTGCTGTCGGGCGCCGTCGGCCTCGGCATCGGCTTCGGGTTGCAGAAGGTGGTCTCCAACCTCGTCTCGGGGATCATCATCCTGCTCGACAAGAGCGTGAAGCCCGGCGACGTCATCAGCCTCGGCGACACCTTCGGCTGGATCAACGAACTGGGCGCGCGCTATGTCTCCGTCGTCACCCGCGACGGGCGCGAATACCTGATCCCCAACGAGGATCTGGTGACCGGGCAGGTGGTGAACTGGTCGCATTCCGACGATTTCGTGCGCATCGACCTGACATTCGGCGTCTCCTACGCCGACGATCCCCACCTCGTCCGCCGGATCGCCGTCGAGGCCGCCACGACCGTGCCGCGGGTGCTGGCCGACCGCGCCATCGCCTGCCACATCACCGGGTTCGGCGACAGTTCGGTCGACTACGTGCTGCGGGTCTGGATCCGCGACGCGCAGGAGGGGCTCGCGAGCGTCCGCGGCGGCATCTACCTCGCGCTGTGGGATGCGTTCAAAGCCAACGGCGTCACCATCCCGTTTCCCCAGCGCGAGGTGCGCCTCCTGGACCGCGCTGGCGCCGAGGGCCGCGCACGGCCCGAAGCTGTGGGGCCGCGGTCCGGCCAAGAGTGACCGCTCGCCGCCCGAGCGCCGCCGATCCGGGCGGGGCCGTGGCCATCCCGCATGGCGAAGGAGGCGCTGATTTCGTCGTCGCCCCTCGACGACGTCCGGCCTCACGGCGCGCGGCATACCGCCGATGGGACAGGTCACAAGGAGCAAATGCCGCGTCATCGCCTCGACAGGGCTTTGGAGCGAGGGCCGGTCTTCGCGTCCCACGATACGGTCGAGCGCGTCGGCGCCGCCATCGGAGAGGCCGTCACCGCCTTCGCGCGCCGCCCCGACGGCGAGTCCGAGCGCCGCACCCCCCATCACGACCGATGACGGCGCCCGGGCGGTGGGGACGGCGCCGGGCCGAGGCGGCGCGGCGTATCGCGCCGTCGCCGCCGGCGCCCTGTTCGTGGGCACGCCGCTCGCCGACATCCGGACGATCCGGCCGCGTGCGGTGGGCAGGGTGCTCGGCATGGCCGCCGCGGCCATCCTGCTCGCAGCGCCGGTGACGCATGTCTTCGTCGGCAGGCGACTGCGCGGGCTCAGCGATTTCAGCGCCGACACCGGGCGCATCGCCGCCGGCGACGTCGCAGGCGCGGTCGCAGCCCTCTCGCGGCGGGACGAGATCGGCGCGGCGATCGCGGCGATGGAGAAGATCACGCAGCAGAACTCGGCGCTGGCCGAGGAGAGCGCGTCGGCCGCCAAGGGTCTGACCGCGCAGGCCGAGGGCCTCGACAGGCTGATGAACTTCTTCTCGATCGGGAACGAGCGCCGACCCGCCGTCCGTGTAGCCCGTCACACCGAGGCGGGCGGCGTGACGGCCGCGGCGTGACGGACGACCCGATCGGCGAGCTCGACGGGCCTTGCTCGCCGCAACGTCCGGAAGCGACGCCCATCGCCGGCCGCGCCGCGCGCCTCTCACGGGCGACGGCGCTGCGCGTCACGCCGTCGCCCTTGGCGTCGATCGCGCACGCGCGGCGTGGTCGGCGCGGGCGCGCCTCATCGAGAGTTCCCGCGCAGACCCGCCACGCCGCCGCGGTCGCGGTCCGCTCAGTCGGCGGCGGCCGCCGTCGGGTGGCGCTGGATCGGGGCCTCGAGCGTCATCTCGACGCCGCTCTCGAAAACGAGCACCAGAGGCGCGGCGCTCCCCGACTCCGGAACGGCCGCCAACGCGATCAGCACGGCGTGGTCCCCGTCGCGGCCGAGCGCGTGGTCGCCGGCGCGGCCGACGACCCGGGTCGCGCCGGCCGGCAGGTCGATGCCGTCCTCCGCCGCGACCACCCGCACGGCCCCGTCGGCCTCCTCCACATGCGTCTGCAGCGAAACGCTCGTCGCGAGGTCGCCCGCCTCGACGCGGAGCAGCCGGTCGGCTTCGCTCCCCGTGTTCTCAAGCCGCATCAGAACGGCGGCGAAGTCGTTGGTCGGCGCGATCATGATCGAGACGTCGTCCGCCCGGATGTGGTCGGCTGCCGCCGTCAGCGGCAGGGCGACGGCGAGGGCCGCGGCGAGAACCGGAACAAGGCGCATGGAAGCATATCTCCTGTCGTTGATCCGCGGCGCCGCGCGCTCCCCTTGAGTGAGCCGCGCCGCGACCACGGAGGTGGGCGCGCCCCTTGAACAAATCATGGCTGCGCGCGCCATGAATGCGCCGTTCCCGGCCACACCGGCCGCCGCCGCGAGGCCGGTGGCGGAAAAGGTCACAAGCTGCTCGGCGCCCAGATGTCCCGCTCAAGCGTCTCGGGACGGCCCTTGATGCTCAGGCGCGGCGCCGGGAGCGGCGTCTCGGCGATCACGCGGCCGCGCCGGATGACATGGGTGCGGGGCGCGCGCAGCCGCAGCGCGTCGATCGGGTCGGCGGCCGCGAGCACCACCATGTCGGCCCAGGCGCCGGGCGCGAGGCCGTAGCCGTCGAGCTCCATGATCTTCGCCGGCGCCTCGGTCACGGCGTCGAAACAGGCGCGCAGCCCCTTGCGGTCGGTCAGGTGGCAGGCGTGGGCCGCGATCCAGCCCATGTCGAGCATGTCGCAGGCCCCGAGGGGATACCACGGGTCGAGCACGCTATCCTGCGCGAAGGCGACCGTCGCGCCCGCCGCCATCAGCTCCGGCGCCCGGGCGAGGCCGCGGCGCTTGGGGTAGGTGTCGAAGCGCGCCTGAAGATGCAGGTTCGCGGCCGGGTTGAGGATCGCGTGCACGCCCGCGTCGGCCATCATCTTCACGAGGCGGCCGGCGTAGAAATTGTCCATCGAGTGCATCGAGGTCAGGTGCGAACCCGTCACCCGCCCGCCGAGGCCGAGGCGCTTCGTCTCCCACACCAGCGTCTCGATCATGCGCGAGTTCGGGTCGTCGTTCTCGTCGCAGTGCATGTCGACCATGGCGCCCCGCTCGGCGGCGATCTCGCAGAGCGCGGTGATCGAGGCGCGGCCGTGTTCGGCGGTCGGCTCGAGGTGCGGGATGCCGCCCACCACCTCGAACCCCATGTCGAGCACGCGGCGCACGCTGTCGGCCATGTCGGGGCGCGAGAAGAAGCCCATCTGCGGGAAGGCGACGAGCTGCAGGTCGAGATACGGGGCCACCTCGCGCTTGATGTCGGCCAGCGTCTCGGCGCCGATCAGCCGGGGATCGGTGATGTCGACATGGCTGCGGATCGCGAGCAGGCCTTTCGACACCGCGAGGTCGATGTAGCGCAGCGCCCGGTCGCGGTAGTTCTCCGCCGTCAGCTTCGGCGCGATGCGGCCCCAGAGGGCGATGCCCTCGGCCAGCGTGCCGCTTTCGTTGAAAACCCCCTCCGTGCCGAGGGCCAGCGTCGCGTCGAGGTGGAAATGGCTGTCGACGAAGGGCGGCGAGACGAGGCGGCCGGCGGCGTCGATCTCCGTCGCGGCCGGGCCGAGGGCCGGCGCGATCTCGGCGATGCGGCCGTCCTTCGCGGCGATGTCCACGCCTGTGCGCCCGTCGGGGAGCGTCGCGTTGCGGACGATGAGGTCGAACATCGGGCTCACTCCGTGAAGGCGCGGGCCAGCGCCGCGGCGATGTCGGGGACGACCTGCTCGATCACCGCGCGGCCCTTATCGGCCGAGGCGCTCCCCGCCGGGGCCAGCACGCCGGTCGGCGGGATCGGGCGCAGGTCGGCGGGGAAGATTTCGTAGGGCGGGAAATCGGCTTCGGGGTCATCCGGGATGAGGTCGGCGCGCACCATCCCGGGGGCGAGGTGGAGCATGCAGGAGGTCTCCATCACCGCCGCGTGCTCCAGCTCCCAGGTCGGGCGGCCGTGCGGGAACAGCGTCGCCTCGGTCTCGGGCGAGATGAAGTCCCAGTAGCCGAGCTTGACGATCCGCACGCCGGACACGCCCTCGGCGATCATCTGGCGGAGCGCAAGGTCGGCGGCCTCGGTCAGGAACCAGCCGTTCTCCATGTGGCCGTTGAAGAGCGCGATCCTGGTCAGCCCGTGGCGGGCGAAGTCGCAGATCACGTCGCGCACGAGGCGGACCAGCGTGTCGCCGTCGAGGCTCGCGCAGCCGGGGAAGTGGTTGCCGCCGCCGGATTTCGGCTGGGACTTGTAGCCGTAGGCGACCGCCGGCGCGACCAGCGCGCCCATCCGCGCCGCGACGCGCTCCGCCACCGCCTGCGGCAGCACCCGGTCGACCCCGAGCGCCATGTGCGGCCCGTGCTGCTCCAGCGAGCCGACGGGGATGATCACCACCGGCGGCCCGGCCTTCGTCAGCGCCTCCAGTTCGGGCCAGGTCAGCTCGTCGATACGCACGGTGTCGGTCGTCTCTGCGTCGGGCATCAGGTCCTCCAGGCCGGCTCGTTCCCGAGCCGCGTCACGCCCACGTCCTCGCCGTTGCAGCGGCGGTGGATGGCGCGGAAATGGGCGTCGAACCGACGGTTCAGCGCCTCGGTCTTCTCGTGCGCGGCGAGGAAGGCGGGCATCGCCTCGCGCAGCTCGGCCAGCAGCGCCGCCTCGTCGACGCGCAGGCAGCGGCCGCCCTCCGCCATGATCTCGCCGTTGACGATGGCGTGGGTGATCGAGGCGCCGGTCTCGCAGTAGACGAGGTGATTGGCCACGTCGTTCAGCGGCGTGAAGGCGACAGTCGCGAGGTCGAGCACGATCATGTCGGCCTTCTTGCCAACCTCGAGCGAGCCTGTCTCCGCCCCGAGACACGCGCTCCGCGCCCCGCCGAGGGTGGCGCAGCGCAGCACCTCCTCCGCCGTCAGCCACAGGTCGTCGTCGGGGGTCTGGACGTTGTGGATCAGGCCGGCGGCGTGCATCACCGCGAACATGCGGGTGGTGTCGGAGGTGGAGACGCCGTCCGAGCCGAGCGCGACGTTCACGCCCGCGCGCAGCATCCGCTTCACCGGCGCGACGCCGGCGCCGAGCTTCTGGTTCGAGATCACGTTGTGAACTATGCAGCAGCCGGCCTCCCCCATCAGCGCGATGTCCTCGTCCGTCACCCAGATCGAATGGGCGATGGTCGTCCGGGGCCGCAGCAGGCCGAGGCGCTTCATGTAGGCGATCAGCGTCTCGCCGTAGAACGCGCGGCCCGTGACCGCCTGCACCTTGGTCTCGAGGATGTGGGTGTGGAACGGCGCGTCGTGGGCCTCGGCCAGCGCCATCGCCTCCTCCATCAGCGCCGGCGTGCAGCGCTGCGGCGCGGAGGGGGCGACCATGAAGTTCAGCCGCCCCGCCCGGCCGTGGTGGCGGGCGAAGGCGTCGCGGCAATGCGCCAGCCACGCCGCGCCGTCGGCGGCGCCGAGCGCGTCGGCCTCGGCCTGAAGCGCGGCCGGCACCATCTCGCGGGCGTAGGGGATGGTGTCGAGGAACGGGCGGTCGACCACATGGCCCGAGATCGTGGCGCGCAGGCCGACGTCCTCATAGGCCTGGAACACGGCGTCGAGTTGTTCGGGCGTCTGGTTGGGGCTTTCGTAGACGTCGTCGGTGACGCAGGTGCTGCCGGTCTTGAGCGACTCGATCGCGCAGAGCGCGGTGCGGAGATAGACCAGCCGCGGGTCGAGCGTCTGCGCGCCGAGGATCGGATAGGCGTAGAGCATCCAGACTTCGAGCGGCATGTTGTCGTAGCGCCCTTTGTAGAGCGCTTCGGGCGAGTGCATGTGGCTGTTCATCAGCCCCGGCATGACGAGCTTGCCGCGCCCGTCGATCACCGTGTCGGCTTCGCCTTCGACCGCGCCGATCCGGGTGATCCGGTCGCCCTCGATCAGCACGTCGGCCGTCACGGGGCGCGCGCCCGCGCCCGGCGCGAGGGTCAGGACTTCGGCGCCGCGGATCAGGATCGACATGGCTCAGCTTCCTTCCTGGGGCAGGACATAGGCGACGTCGGCGCTCCAGCGCGCGTGGACGGTCGCGCCGGGTTCGAGGGCGAGGGCGTCGAGGTCGCTCTGCTGCTTCTGCACCTTCAGCTCGGTCCCGTCGGCGAGCGTCAGCATGATGGTGACGAAGGCGCCGGTGAACTCCTCGGTCTCGACGCGCGCCGCGACTTCGTTCTCGGCGCCGGTCGGCTGCGGCGAGAGGTCGACCCGGTCGGCCGGGATCAGAAACGTCGCCTCGCCGCCGGCCGCGGCGGCCCCGGCGAGGGCGCGGAACCGGCCGACGGGCGTCTCGATCCAGCCGTCGCCGGCGGCGCGGCCGGAGAGGATGGTGCTGGCCCCGACGAACTCGGCGACGAAGCGGTTGGCGGGGGCGCGGTAGATCTCCTGCGCCGAGCCGATCTGCTGGATGCGCCCGGCGTTCAGGATCGCCACCCGGTCGGCCATGGCGAAGGCCTCGGACTGGTTGTGGGTGACGTAGAGGAAGGTGATGCCGAGTTCGCGGTGCAGCCGCTTCAGCTCCGACTGCATCTGAAGGCGCAGATGCGCGTCGAGGGCCGACAGCGGCTCGTCGAGCAGCAGGATCTCGGGCTCGAGCGCCAGCGCGCGGGCGAGCGCCACGCGCTGGCGCTGGCCGCCGGAAAGCTGGTCGATGCGCCGGCCCGCGAACCCCGCGATGCCCAGCCGCTCCAGCCAGTCCATCGCGCGCTTGCGCCGCTCCGGCGTCGTGAACCGGCGCTTCTGCTTGAGGCCGAACTCGACGTTCTGCAGGACGGTGAGGAAGGGGAACAGCGCGTAGCTCTGCCACACCAGCGGCATGTCGCGCTCCCACGGCGGGGCCCAGGTGATGTCGTCGCGCCGCCAGAGCAGGATGCGCCCGTCGCTCGGGGTCTCGAGCCCCGCGATCATGCGCAGCGTCGTGGTCTTGCCGCAGCCCGACGGGCCCATCAGGGCGATGAACTCGCCCTTGCGGATCTCGAGGTCGGTCGGGTGCAGGGCCACCGCGGCGCCGAAGCGCTTGGTGATCTTCTCCAGCGTCAGGATCGGCGCGGGGGCGAGCATGGTCACTCCTCCTCGTGGCGCGCGCGCCGCGCCGTCAGAAGCTGGGCCGCCGCGACGAGCGTGATGCTGATCGCGAAGACGATGGTCCCGATCGCGTTGATCCGCGGGCTGACCTGGCCCTGAAGCATCGCGAGGATGCGCACCGGCAGCGTCTCCTCGAAGCCGCCGACGAACCACGCGATCATGAATTCGTCGAAGGAGACGGCGGCGGTGATCGCGAGCGCGGCGAAGATCGCCGGGCGGCAGAACGGGATCACGACGGCGCGCATCGTCGCCCACCGGGTCGCGCCGAGGTTCCACGCCGCGGGCTCGAGATCCGGGCTCATGTCCGCCAGCCGCAGCCGGATCAGCGCCATCGCGAAAGGCGCGCAGATCACCACGTGCCCGGCGACGACCCCCGCCAGCGTGCCGACGAGCCCGATGGTCGAGAAGAACGACAGCATCGCCAGACCCAGCACGAGGATCGGCACGGTCGGCGGCAGGGTCGCCACCGCCAGATAGAGCGTCTTGCCGAAGAACCGCCACCGATAGTCGACGTAGGCCGTGGCGAACCCGATCGCCGTCGCGATGACGGAGACGGTCGCCGAGACCCGCAGGCTGCGCCAGAAGCCGGCGCGGACCGTCGCGTCGTTCCAGATCGCCTCGTACCACCGGAGGCTGAAGCCGCCCCAGACCATTGTCGGAAAGCGGTCGGCGTTGAACGAGAACACGATGATGGAGACGATGGGCGCGAGGATGAACCCGAAGGCGAGCAGGGTGAAGGCGCCGAGCAGCCGGTCCGCGAGCGGCTTGCCGCGCGGGCGCGCGCGCCGGATCGGCGCGGCTGCGTCGAGGGCTCTGCGCTCGTGCTTCACGCCGCCCCCTTTCGCCGGCCGTAGGCGGCGGCGAGCGCGCCGAACAGCACCGCGATCAGCGTCAGGATCATCACCACCGCCACCACGGCGGCTCTCGGCCAGTGATTGCCCGACCGCGTCTGGTCGACGATCAGGATAGAGAGCGTCGGCGGCCGCGACCCGCCGAGGAAGACCGGGCTGACGTAGTCGCCGAAGGCCAGGATGAAGGCGAAGGCCGCCGCGATCACGAGGCCCGTCCGCGCGGCCGGCAGCACGACGGTCAGCACGGTGCGGAGCGGCCCGCACCCGAGGTTGTGGGCCGCGCCGACGAGGTCGCGGTCGACGTTCGACAGGGCGAAAAGCTGGATCAGCACCACGAGCGGCAGGCAGAGCGTGAGATAGCCGATCACCGTCGCCGTCGGCGTGCTGAGCAGGTTCGCCGTCTCGAAGCCGAGCGCGCGGCCCAGCAGGTTGAGCGCGCCCTCGTTCGCGAGAATGATCGTCCACGCGTAGATGCGGACGAGATAGCTGGTGAAGAACGGCGTGATCAGCATGAAGATGGCGAGCCGCCGCGTCGCCGCGCGCGCCCGGAACGCGAGGAAATAGGCGACCGGGAAGGCGATCAGGCTCGCCACGAGGGCCGTCACCGCCGAGATGACCAGCGTGTGCTGGAACGCGGCCCAGAAGAAGTCCCGCGTGAGGATGCGATCCCAGTTCGCCGTGGTGAAATCCGGGATCAGCCGGAAGTTGCGCAGCGACCAGAACGACAGCCAGACCAGCAGGCCGAGCGGCGCGAGGAAGAACGCGCCCTGCCAGAGCAGCGCTGGCGAGGCCCACAGCACGGCGAACGGGTCGACGCGCCGGCGGCGGAAGCGGCGTTCTGCGAGCATCGCGGTCCCCATGCGCCCGCAGCGACGCCGCGGGCGCGCCAGATCGAGCAGGCCGTTCGGTCAGGTCTTGAAGTCGGCCCAGACGTCGGTCCAGTCCTCGACGTCCTGCTGGAGCGGCGTCTGGCGGATGTGGATCTTGCCGTCGGCGAACTCGTCCATGACGTTGCGGTCGGTGAAGGTGTGGCGCAGCAGCGCGGCCGCCTGCGGGTCGTCCTCGTTGAGCCGCACCCAGCCCGCCCGCGACGGGATCGAGGCGTTGTAGGCGGGCATCCGCGCCGACCGGCTCTGCCCCTCGGGCGACGTCATGTACTGGATGAAGGACCGCGCGAGCTCCGGTCGCGGCGAGCCGGTCGCGATCGACATCGACTCGGTCCACTGGACGCCGCCCTCCTGCGGCACCCAGCTGTCGACGGGCACGCCGTCGGCCGAGAGCAGCAGCGTGATCCAGTCGCCGACGCCGGGGATGATCGCCGCGTCGCCGCTGGTGAGGGAGGCGAAGGTGTTGGCCATGGAGAAGAACCCGCCCGTCTGCGGCTTGACCGAGTCCATCGTGTCCTTCAGCCGCTGGAAGCCCGCGGCGTCGATGTCGTAGGGCGTGGCGTTGCCGCCGGCGAGGCTCAGGCAGCCCATCGACGGCAGATACCAGTCGAAGTAGCCGACCCGCCCCGTCACCTTCGGATCCCAGAGCGCCTGATAGGTGTCGACCTCCTCGCGCGTGAACACGTCCGTCCGGTACGACACCCCGAGGAAGCCGAAGCGGATCATCACCGAATACAGCGTGTCGTCGAGCCAGTGGCCCGGGAACTTGTGGAACTCGGGGAAGAAGTCGTCGAAGGGATAGTCGGCCGGGTCGAGCGGATCGATGAACCCTGCGTCGCGAAGCTGCACGACGTATTCGGCGTCGGCGAGGATGACGTCGTAGGTGCCCGGCGGCGACTGGGTGACGAGGGCCATCATGTTGTCGCCGCCGACGTATTCGCGGGCGACGACCTGCACGCCGTACTGCTCCTCGAACGGCCCCACCACCGCGGGGTCGTTGTGGCCCGGCCAGCAGAGCAGGTTCAGCGTGTTGTCCTGCGCGCGCGCGCCCGGTGCGGCCGAGAGCAGCGGCGCCGTCGCGGCGGCGCCGAGCCCCTTCAGCACTGTCCGGCGACGGACGCCGTTGCGCAGCGCGGCGTAGGCGCGAAAGTCTGTCATCCTGTCGTCTCCCTTGCGGCGGTCGCGGGCGGTCAGCCCTTGAACACGGTGAAGCCGGGTTGCCGGGTCCAGAGGTCGAGCACGGCGCGCGCCTCCTCCGCCAGCAGGCGCGTGGCGGGCATGGCGCGGTCGGGCAGGTCGGCGCGCACGGCGGCGCGGAGCGGCGCGAGATCGAAGCCGATCGCCTCGCAGTCGGCGAGGGTGTTGGCGTAGTAGAGCCGGTCGACGCGCGCCCACACCATCGCGGCGACGCACATCTCGCAGGGCTCGCAAGTGGTGTAGAGGTCGCAGCCCGACAGATCCCACGAGCCGAGCCGCCGTCCGGCGTCGCGGATCGCCTCGACTTCACCGTGGGCGGTGGCGTCGCACCGGCTGGCGACGCGGTTGACCCCTTCGCCGACGATGGCGCCGTTTTTCACGATCACGGCCGCGAAAGGCGCCGCGCCGCTCTCCAGCATTTCGCGACGACTGATCTCGATCGCGCGCCGCATGAACTCGGTCGTGTCGGCCATGCTTCCTCCTTCGACGCGGTCGCATGTCCGAGCGGCCGCAGCCTTCTGTCAACGCGTGGAGCGGCCATTCGTGTGCGTTCAGGCCAAGACGCCTTCGCAAGGGGCTTGAAGGCCGCCACATGCCCAAAAAACAGGCGATCTGCCGTCTGTTCACCCATGCGAAACCGTCAGCGCGAAAGGCGCTGGGCGCAGCGCCGGATCATCCCCGTTCGAAGCCGCGCGCGATCTCCCAGTCGGTGACGCGGCGGTCGTATTCGCGCTGCT
>RECW01000069.1 GCA_007693835.1 Paracoccaceae bacterium
TCCTCCTCGGTCTCGTCGCGCATCTCCATCGCCTTCGGCTGGCGGTAGAGGGCGTTGGTGTCGATGCTCATCTTGCAGTCGAGGCACTTCAGGTCGCCGTCGCCGTCGATGATCAGCGGGTTGATCTCGATCATCGAGCAGTCGCGGGCGATGAACAGCTTGTAGAGCGACGAGATCAGCGCCACGCACTGGCGCACCTGCTTGCCGACGAGACCCAGCGCGAAGGCCACCTTGCGTCCGTGGAACGGCTGGATGCCGGTGGCGGGGTCGATGACGAAGGTCTTGATCTTCTCGGGCGTCCGGGCAGCCACCTCCTCGATGTTCACGCCGCCTTCGGTGCAGGCGATGATCGAGATGCAGCCGTGGTTCCGGTCCACCAGCAGCGAGAGGTAGAACTCCTTGGCGATGTCGGAGCCCGCCTCGATGTAGAGGCGGTGGACCTGCTTGCCGGCCGGGCCGGTCTGTTCGGTCACGAGCGTGCGGCCGAGCATCTGGCGCGCCATCTGCGCCGCTTCGTTCACCGACTTGGCGATGCGGACGCCGCCCTTCTCGCCCGCCTCGGGCTCGATGAAGCGGCCCTTGCCGCGGCCGCCGGCGTGGATCTGCGCCTTGACCACCCAGATCGGGCCGGCGAGCGCCTCGGCCGCAGGCGTCGCGTCCTCGGCGTGGAGGACGGGCGTGCCGTCGGAGACCGGCGCGCCGAACTCCCGCAGGATGCTCTTGGCCTGATACTCGTGGATGTTCATGCGCCCCCCGGGTCCCTGTCGCCTTTCGCGGATGCGGGACGCTTACGGCGGGGGGTCGGGCGTCGCAACGGGACGGCGCGCCGCAGCGGCGTCAGCGCGCCCCGAGGGGCTCGGCCGTCCGGACGTCGTGCGCAGGCCCGGCCAGCCGATCGATCGCCATGACGTAGAGGGTGCTCACGACCGCCAGCGCCGAGGCGCCGGCCATCACATAGAGCAGCGGATAGGGCCCCGTCCCGGGCCCGAGCAGCGCCCCGGCCCAGGCCGAGAGCGCAGCGCCCCCGCCGATCATCAGCGCGCCGCCGAAGCCCGCCGCGACGCCCGCAAGCTTCGGCCGAACCGAGAGCGAGCCGGCCATGGCGCTCGGCATGGTCAGCCCGTTGCCGAGGCCGACGAAGAACACCGTGCCGAACAGCGTCATCGGATGCACGAGCCCTGCGTGGAAGCCCGCCGTCGCCGCGACCATGGCGGCGACGGCCGTCACCGACCCCGCCAGCATCATGCCGGTCAGCCCCACAACCTGGGTGAACCGCCCCGACAGGAAGTTACCGATCAGATAACCAGCTGCGATGATGCCGAAATACGCGCCCGTCTCGCTCGGCGACATGCCGAGGATCTCGCTCGCGACGTAGGGCGCGCCGCCGAGGAAGGCGAAGAACGCGCCCGAGGCGAAGGCCGAGGTCAGGGCATAGCCCCAGAACCGGCGTGAGCGCATCAGCTCCGGGTAGGCCCGGAACTGCTCGCCGAAGCTCTGGCCGGCGTGGGGGTTGGTCTCGCCGAGATCGGCGAGGGTCAGCAGCAGCGTCGCCACGCCGAGGGTGAACAGGCCGGCGAAGACGCCCCGCCATCCCACCGCCTCGTCCAGAAAGCCGCCGAGCGCCGGCCCGATCATCGGCGCGACCGCCATCCCCATGGTGACGTAGCCGATGCGGCTCGCCGCCGCCGCGCCGCCCACCATGTCGCGCACGATGGCGCGCGAGAGCACGAGCCCCGACACCACGGCCGACTGGAGCAGCCGGAAGAACAGGAACACCTCGACCGTCGGCGCGACGACGCAGCAGGCCGTGGCGAACAGGAAAACCCCGAGACACCCGATCAGCACCGGCCGCCGGCCGTAGCGGTCCGACAGCGGCCCGATGACGAGTTGCAGCGCGCCGGTCATGGCGAGGTAGGCGGACACCGCGAGCTGCACCACGGCGTAGTCGGCCGCGAAGTCCGCCGCCATGCCCGGCAGCGACGGCAGAAAGGCGTTCATGTTGAGCGCGCCGAGCGCCGCCAGCGCCACCAGCGTGAACAGGTGCGGCGGCGACGACGGGTCGAGCCAGCGCGGCGCGCGGGGAGCCGACATGCGGGACGCCTTTCGGGTCGCGGAGGCGGTCAGCCGGCGGGCCGGTCGACCGGGATCAGGATTTCGTTTCGGCGCAGAAAGCCGGGGGTGAACGGATCGTCGTAATAGGCGTGCGTCACCGGGCCCGCGGGTTCAAGCCCCCGCGTCGCCATCCAGTCGCGCAAAGCCGCCTCCCGCTCGGCGAGCATCGCGTCGTCGGCGCGGCCCGAGAAGCGCACCGCGGCCATGCGGGCGGGCGGCGTCTCGCGCAGCGCCACCGGCGTGGGGCCGGGCGGCGGCAGGTCGTCCAGCGTGTAGCGGCTCGGCATGACGAAGCCG
Source organism: Paracoccaceae bacterium (assembly GCA_007693835.1). GTDB lineage: Bacteria > Pseudomonadota > Alphaproteobacteria > Rhodobacterales > Rhodobacteraceae > Rubrimonas. Next base: position 2,410 of record RECW01000069.1, read on the forward strand.
ACGATCCAGCCGTCGCCGTCGCCGCGCTGGGTGACGGGGGCGGTCATGGCGATGCGCTCGCCTTCGCGCTCGCGGGCGAAGATGTAGCGGGCGAGCGGGCGGAAGCCGTCGCCCAGCGCCGCGCGGCGGGGGCCGTCGACGGCGGCCTCCGCGACGATCATCGCGGGATAGTCGCGGAGTTCGAACCGCCCGTCGGCCGCCGCGACCTCGAAAGCCGGCGTCTCGACGGTGCGCGCCGCGAACACCCACGCCCCGACGCCGAGAACCGCCAGAACCGCCAAACCGATCGTCGCCCAGACAAGCACGCGCCGCATGATCCTTCTCCGTGTTTCCGTGGAGACATAGGCGCGCCGGGGTCGCTCGCCACCGACGGCGCCGGCGCATGGCGGGGTTGCGTCGAGCGGCCGGGTCACGTTTCGGGCGCCGAGAGCGCGGCGGCGAGCAGGGCGAAGCTCTCGGCGGCGTCTTGCGACCGGGCCGCCGCGAAGGCGTCGAGCGCCGCATGCGTCGCGATGGCGGCGTCGAGCGCCGGATCGGCGCCTGCGGCGTAGAGGCCGGTGCGGACCATCGGCTCCACGTCCTCGTAGGCGGCGATGCGCCGGCGCGCCTCGGCGATCAGCGCGTTCTCCTCCGCGCTCGCGCAGGCGGGCAGGCTGCGCGAGACCGAGCGGCGGACGTCGACGGCGGGAAAGCGCCCGCGCTCGGCGATGGCGCGCTCCAGCACCACGTGGCCGTCGAGCGCGCCGCGCGCCATGTCCGCGACCGGCTCCTCCATGTCCGAGCCCGCGACCAGCACCGAATAGACCGCCGTGATGTCGCCCTGCCGGCCCGCCCCCGGCCCCGCGCGTTCCACAAGGCTCGCCACCGCATGGGCGGTCGAGGGCGGATAGGCGCGCAGCGACGGCGCTTCGCCGGCCGCGAGCGCCACTTCGCGGTGCGCCTCGGCGAAGCGGGTGACCGAGTCGAGCAGCAGCAGCACATGGGCGCCGCCGTCGCGGAAGGCTTCGGCGATCGCCGTGGCGAGCCACGCCGCCTGCCGTTTGGCGAGGGGCGACTGGTCGGCGGTCGCCGCCACCACCACCGCCCGCTTCATGCCTTCGGAGCCGAGGGTGTTGTCGATGAAGTCGCGCACCTCGCGCCCGCGCTCGCCGATGAGGCCGACCACGACCACGTCGGCCGTCACGCCGCGCGCGAAATCGGCGAGCAGCGTCGACTTGCCGACGCCCGACCCCGCGAAAAGCCCGATGCGCTGCCCGCGCGCGAGCGGCAGCAGCGTGTCGAAGGCGGCGAGCCCCGTGCGCAGCCGCGCGCCGAGCGGCCGGCGTTCGGCGGCCGGCGGCGGCGCGCGGCGCAGCGCCGCGACGCACGAGCCGTCGGCGAGCGGACGGCCGTCGAGCGGCTGGCCGAAGGCGTCGACCACCCGCCCGATCCAGCCGGCGCCGGGGCGCACGCCCTGTTCGGGTTCGAGCCATGCCCGGTCTCCGACCGCCACCCCCTCGCCCGAGCCGAACCACATCGCGCGCGCCTCTGCGCCCTTCAGCGCTACGACTTCGGCGAGCAGCGGCGGGCGTCCCCGCGGCTCGACGCGCAGGCGGTCGCCCCGCCGCGCAGCGGCGCCGAGCCCGGCGACGGTCAGCGCGGCGCTGTCGACAGCCTCGATGCGGCCGAAGAGGCGCAAGGGCGACAGGCGACCGATCTCGCCGGCGAGCGCGTCGAGGTCGGGGGCGGTCATGACAATTCTCCGCACTTGGTCCGGGCTCGGGTCAGGGATCGGTAACCGGTCGGGCTTAATCGAGGGTGAGCGAGACAAGGGAGAATCCCTATGCAAGACATCGCGATCCTGCGGATGGCGCAGGCTGTCGCCCGCCACGCGGCGGGACGCCATGAGCTTGTCTCGAAGAACGTCGCCAACGCCGACACCCCCGGCTTCCGCGCCAGGGACCTCGAACCCCTCGATCTCGACCCGACCGCCCGCACGCCGATGAAGGCGACGCGCCCCGCCCACCTCGGCGCGAACGGCGAGGCGCGGCTGCGCGCCGTCTTCGCCTCCGCCCCCGGAGCGGCCGGGCCGAACGGCAACGACGTTTCGGTCGAGGACCAGATCGCGCGCGCCACCAGCGCCCTCGGCGCGCACGAGCGCGCGATGGCGGTCTACCAGAAAACGCTCGACATCGTGCGCCTCGGCCTCGGCCGCGGCGGGCGCTGAGGGAGACGCGTCATGGATTTCATCCGCAAGTTCAACGTGGCGTCGACCGGCATGGAGGCGCAGTCGCGCCGCCTGCGGGTGATCTCCGAGAACATCGCCAACGCCGACACGCCCGGCTTCCAGCGCAAGGTGCTGACCTTCCAGGAGGCGCACCGCGAAGGCGGCGTGCGCGTATCCGGGCTGACGCTCGACCAGACGCCGCTGCCGCGCGTCTACGACCCGAGCCACCCGATGGCGGACGCCGAAGGCTACTACGAGGGCTCGAACGTCTCGCTGGTGATCGAGGTCGCCGACGCGCGCGAGGCCCAGCGCAGCTACGAGGCCAATCTGCGCATGTTCGATCAGGCGCGGCAGATGGCCTCGGCGCTCCTCGACCTCATCAAACGGTGACAGCCATGGACGTGCGCGCCCCCCTCGCCGGCCGGCTCTACACCCAGGCGACGCAAGTCGCGAAACCGGCGCCGGCCGCGCCGCAGGCCGCCAAGCCCGGCGACTTCGGCCGCGCCCTGCAGCAGAGCGCGCTCGACACGCTCCGCGCCGTCAAGGGCGGCGAGGAGATGGTGAAGGCGGGCCTCGCCGGCCGCGCCGACGCCCATTCCGTGGTCGAGGCGCTGGCGCAGACCGAACTCGCCGTCGAGACCGCCACCACGCTCCGCGACAAGGTCGTGGAGGCCTACAACGAGATCCTCCGCATGCCCGTCTGACCGACCCCGAAGACCCTCCGGCGCGGCGGACCGTCGTCCGCCCAGGCGCCCCCCGCCAGAAGGCGACCCGATGACCGAAGGCGACATCCTCGACCTGCTGCGCGAGACGCTGTGGACGACCTTCACCGTGGCGGCGCCGGTGCTGGGCGTCGCGCTCGTGGTCGGCGTCGCCATCGGCCTCGTGCAGGCGCTGACCTCGGTGCAGGAGATGACGCTGACCTTCGTGCCGAAGCTCGCGGCGATCGGCGCGGTGTTCTGGATCTCGATGGGGGCGACCGGCGACTTTCTCGTGTCCTTCTTCCAGAGCCGCATCCTCACGCTGATCGCGGGCGGCTGACATGGGGCCGCGCCACGTCCTCGCCCTCGCGCTGTCGCTTGCGGCGGTCGACGCCGGCGCCGCCGTCGCCGCGGTTCCCGAAACCGCGCGCGTCTGCCTCGACGTCGCCGACCGCGCGGCGGACGCCCACGGCGTGCCGCGCGCCGTGATGCGCGCGCTGACCCGCGCCGAGACCGGCCGCGCCCGCGGCGGCGCGCTGCAGCCGTGGCCGTGGACGGTGAACATGGAGGGCGCGGGACGCTGGTTCGACACCCGCGCCGAGGCGCTGGCCTACGTGAAGCGCGAGCAGGCGCGGGGCGCGCGGAGCTTCGACGTCGGCTGCTTCCAGATCAACCACCGCTGGCACGGCGACGCCTTCCCCTCCGTCGACGCCATGTTCGAGCCCGCCGCCAACGCCGACTACGCCGCGCGCTTCATCGCGGGGCTCTACGCCGAGACGCGGGACTGGGCGCGGGCGGCGGGCTACTACCACTCGCGCACGCCCGAGTTCTTCACCCGCTACCGCGCCCGCTTCGAGCGCATCATGGCCGCCGGCGACCCCGAGGCCCCGACGGTCGCGGTCGCCGCGCCGCCCGCCGTCGAGGAGACCTTCCGCCCGGCGCCGGGCGAAGGCCCGCTGTTCGGGCCGCGGCTGTCGCGGCCCGGCCTCTGGCGCGCGGCGGGGCCCGCGAAGCCCGGCGGCGTCGCGCTGCGCAACGTCGCCGCCGCCCGACCGCTTATCCGCGCCGCCGCGCGCCCGCTGATCGACTGAGGCCGTGAACTCCGTCGCCCAGCCCCTTACGTTCGCGGCGCTCCGCCAGCCGACGGTGTTCCTCGCCGTCGCGCTGATGGCGATCATCGTGATGATGGTTCTGCCGGTGCCCTCGTGGGTGCTCGACATCGGCCTCGCGGCCTCGTTCGCCGTCGCCATCCTGATCTTCACCACGACGCTGTTCATCGAGCGGCCGCTGGATTTCTCCGCCTTCCCCACCCTGCTGCTGTCCTCGCTGATGCTGCGGCTCTCGCTGAACGTCAGCTCGACCAAGCTGATCATCGGGCAGGGTCATACGGGCACGGACGCGGCCGGCTCGGTGATCGAGGGCTTCGCGATGTTCGTGATGGGCGGCGACGTCTATCTCGGGCTCGTGGTGTTCACGGTGCTGCTGATCGTGAACTTCATCGTCATCACCAAGGGCGCCGGCCGCATGGCGGAGGTCGGCGCGCGCTTCGCGCTCGACGGGATGCCGGGCAAGCAGCTCGCCATCGACAGCGACATGGCCGCCGGCGCCATCACCCACGAACAGGCGCGCGAGCGGCGCAAGACCGAGCAGGAGGAGACGACGTTCTTCGGCTCGCTCGACGGCGTGTCGAAGTTCGTGAAGGGCGACGCGATCGCGGGGCTGCTGATCACGCTCCTCAACATCCTGATGGGCCTCGCCATGGGCGTCGGCGCGCATGGGATGCGGCTGTCGCAGGCCTTCGAGACCTACGCGATCCTGACGGTCGGCGACGGGCTGGTGAACCAGATCCCCGCCGTCATCATCTCCATCGGCTCGGCGCTGCTGCTCTCGAAAGGTGGGGTGCTGGGGTCGGCCGACCTCGCGCTGACGCGCCAGCTCGGGCACTACCCGATGGCGCTGGCGACGGTGGCGGCGCTGCTGGCGCTGTTCGCCTTCGTGCCGGGGCTGCCGTTCTTTCCGTTCCTGCTCGGGGCGCTGGCGCTCGGCGGCGCGGCGTGGCTTGCGGAGCGCGAGCGCAAGGCCGCCGCCGTGCGGGCGCTGGCGTCGGCGGAGGCGCCGGTCGACACGGGGCCGGCGCGCAAGACGCTCGGCGACATGCTCGACCTCGACGAGATCCACGTGCAGTTCGCCCCCGACCTCGTGCCGACCGTGATGGACCCCGCCACCGGCCTCGACGCGCGGATCGCCAACATCCGCAACCACATCGCGGCGACCTTCGGCGTCGTGATCCCCGAAATCCGGCTGACCGACGACCCCGGCCTGCCGGAGGGCAACTACGCCATCCGCATTCAGGGCGTGGAGGCCGCCCGCGACGTGCTGCGGCGCGGCAAAGTGCTCGCGCTCCTGTCCGCCGACCGGCCCCTCATGGTCTCCGGCGAAGACGTCAAGGAGCCGGTCTACCAGGCCCCCGCCCGCTGGATCGACGAAAGCCAGCGCGAGGCGGCGAGCCTGACCGGCATGGCCGTCGTCGGCCCGGTCGAGGTGGTCGCGACGCACCTGCTGGAGACGATCAAGGACAACTTCGGCCTGCTGCTGACGCGGCGCGTGCTGCGGCGGCTGCTCGAGGCGTTCGTCGCCGTCTCCGACCCCGCGCGGTCGGAGAGCAACCGGCGCATTCTCGACGAGTTCGTGCCCGACCGCGTGCCGGTCGACCTGCTGCAGACCGTGCTGCGGATGCTGCTCGAGGAGCAGGTGTCGGTGCGCAACCTGCCGCTGATCCTCGAGGCGATCGGCGAAGGCCGGAGCCTCGGCGCGCCGGAGGCGGTCGCCGAGCACGTGCGCCGCCGCCTCGGCTTCCAGCTGGTGGCGGAGCTGCGCGAGGCGGACGGCGCCTTGCCCATCGTGCAGCTCGGGCCGGACTGGGAGCGCCTGTTCCAGGAGCACGAGGTGCGCGCCGACGGCGGCGTGGTGGACGTCGCCCTGCCGCCCGCCGACTTCAACCGCCTCGCCCAGATGGTGGCGGAGAAGATCGCGGCGGCCGCGCAGAACGGACGCCGGGCGGTGATCGCCACCTCGACCAAGCGTCGCCGCTTCGTGCGCACGGTGCTGTCGACGAAGGGGCTGACGAACCCGGTGCTGTCCTACGACGAGATCGGGACCGAGGTGAAGCCGGCGCTCGTGGGGGTGGCGTGACCGCGCTCGAAGCATTGGCGCCCTTCGCCGCCCTCGGCGAGGGGGCGGTCTACGGGGCCGTCGCGGTGTTCGCGCGGGTGGGGGCGACGGTGGCGCTGTTGCCGGGCTTCGGCGAGACGGCGCTGCCGGCGCGGGTCAAGCTCGGGGCGGCTGTCGTGTTCACCATGGCGGTCTGGCCGCTGGCGGCGCCGCTCGCCGACCTCGCCGGCGCCGACGCCGCGACGCTCTGGCTGACGGTGGCGGCGGAGGCGGTCGCCGGGCTGATCCTCGGGCTTTCCGTGCGGATGCTGATCTTCGCGCTGCAGCTCGCGGGGGCGGTGGCGGCGCAGGCGACCTCGGTCGCGCAGATGTTCGGCGAGGGGCTGACCGCGGACCCGCAGCCGGCCTTCTCGAACCTGCTGACCATCGCGGGGATCGCGCTCGCCTTCGCGCTCGGCCTGCCGGCCTACGCCGCGGCGGCGCTGGTCGGCTCCTACGAGGTGATCCCGTTCGGGACCTTCCCGTTCGGCGGCGACGTGGCGCACTGGGGCGCGCGGCGCGTCGGCGGGGCGTTCGCCACCGCCATCGCCATCGCGACGCCGTTCATGATCACCGCCTTCGGCTATTACCTCGCCCTCGGCGCGATCAACAAGGCGATGCCGCAGCTCATGGTGGCCTTCGTCGGCGCGCCGGCGATCACCGCCGGCGCGCTGCTGCTGATGTTCCTCGCCGCGCCGCCGGCGATCAGCCTGTGGGGCGCGAAGCTGACGACGGTGCTGCTCGACCCCTACGGCGCGTTTCCCTGAGGCGCGGCGATGGCGGAAGGCGAGGACCAGGGCCAGGAGAAGAACTTCGAACCCACCCCGCGCAAGCTGGAGCAGGCGCGGGAGAAGGGCGACGTCGCCAAGTCGACCGACGTCAACGCCGCGGCGGCCTACGTCGGGCTGATCGCGGCGGTTCTGGCCTTCGGCGGCGCCGCGGCGTCGGGCTTCGCCGAGGCGCTGATGCCCTTCATCGGCGCGGTGGACCTGCTGGAGGGGCGCGTGCTCGGCCCCGGCGGGCGGCGGGCCTCCCTCGACATCCTCGGGCGCGCCGCCATGGCGCTGACGCCGATCTTCGTGGCGCCCGCCGTGATGGTGCTGGTGTCGCTGGTGGCGCAGCAGGCGATCGTGGCGGCGCCCGACAAGATCATGCCCAAGCTGTCGCGCATCAACCCGATCTCGGTGGCGAAGAACAAGTACGGCCCCACGGGCCTCGTCGAGTTCCTGAAGTCGGCCGCCAAGATGCTGCTGATCTCGACTGGCGTGTGGTTCTGGCTGGCGGCCGAGACGCCGCGGATCGTGGCGCTGTCGGCGGGGGACGCGCGCGCCTTGCCGATGCACCTCGGCGAGACGCTGCTGTCGCTGCTGACGGTGGTTGCGGTGATCGCGGCCGCGATCGCGGCGGTCGACTACCTCTGGCAGCGCTACGACCACGAACGCAAGCTGCGCATGACCTACGAGGAGATCAAGCGCGACTCGAAGGAGACCGAAGGCGACCCCTACATGAAGCAGGCGCGCCGCCGCCGCGCCGAGGAGATCGCCACCAACCAGATGCTCCAGGACGTGCCGAAGGCCGACGTGGTGATCGTGAACCCCGAGCACTACGCCGTGGCCCTGACCTGGTCGCGCAAGCAGGGCGCGGCGCCGGTCTGCGTGGCGAAGGGCGTCGACGCCGTCGCCGCCGCCATCCGGGCGCGCGCGGTGGAGGCGGGCGTGCCGATCCACCGCGACCCGCCGACCGCGCGCACGCTGTTCGCCGCCGTGAAGATCGGCGCGGAGATCCAGCCCGACCACTACCGCGCCGTCGCCGCGGCGATCCGCTTCGCCGAGGACATCCGCCGCCGCGCCAGAAACAGGCCCTACTGATGCCGCAGCACCCGACCGAGACCATCCGCCGCCTCGCCGCCCTCAAGGCCCAGCGCGCCCTCGCCGACCTCGCCGCCGCCCGCGCGCGCGCAGACGCGGCGGCCGAAGCGGCGGCCGACGCCTTCCGGCGCGCCGGCGCCGAGACCTACCCGGACGCGCCCGACGCCGTCGCGCTGAAGGCCGCCTGGGCGCGGCGCGAGGCGCTGGCGGCCGACGGCGCCGAACACCGCCGCGTCCACGCGGCGCGGCTCGCGGACGCCGCGGCGGCCGAGGCGGCCGCGGCGGAGGCCTGCGCACGCGAGATCGGGGCCGAGGCCATGGCGGACCGGGCCGCGGCCGTGCGCCGGGCGGCCGAGGCGCGGAAGGCGGACCGGATCGCCGGCGTTCTTGCGGCGCTGCGCGGGCCGACGGCGCTCTAGCGGGCGGCGCGATACCACGCGACGATCGCCGCGCGCTCCTCGGGCTCCAGCCCGGTGAGGTTCCCCGGCGGCATGGCCCGGGTGAGGCCTGCGTGGAGATAGATCAGCCGCGCATGGCGCGCGATCTCGGCGTCGCTGTCGAGCCGCACGCCGCCCGGCGCGGCGGCGACGCCGGGCCAGAGCGGCTCGGCTGCGTGGCACATCGAGCAGCGGCCGAGGACCGTCGCCGCCACGTCCTCGAAACCCGGCGCTTCGGCGAAGCGGCGCGCGGCGGGGCCGGACGCCGCCCGGTCCTCGGCCGCTGCGCCGCCCGCCTGCGAGAGACCCACGATGACGAGGAAGATCGCCGCCGTCGCCGCCCACGGCCACCAGAGCCGGCCCTTTCCGGCGTGCATGGTGTTGAAGAAGTGGCGGATGGTGACGCCCATCAGGAACGTCAGCGCCGCGATCAGCCAGTTCCATCGGCTCGCGAAAGCCAGCGGATTGTGGCTCGACAGCATGAGGAACAGCACCGGGAGGGTGAGGTAGTTGTTGTGGAGCGAGCGCTGCTTGGCGATGCGCCCGAACTCCGGGTCGGGCGCGCGACCGGCGATGAGATCGGCGACGACGATCTTCTGGTTCGGGATGATGGTCAGGAAGACGTTGGCCGCCATGATGGTGCCCGTGAAGGCCCCGAGGTGCAGCAGCGCCGCCCGGCCCGAGAACACCTGCGCGTAGAACCACGCCGCCGCCAGCAGCACGCCGAACAGGATCAGCATCAGCCGGTTCTGGTCCTCGCCCCACCGGCTGCGGCAGAGGCGGTCGTAGGCGACCCAGCCGAGGCCGAGCGAGACGAGCGAGATCGCGATGGCCGCGGCGGGCGACAGGTCGCGCACCGCAGGGTCGACCAGGTAAAGCTCCGCCCCGCCGTAGTAGACCACCGCGAGCAGCGCGAAGCCCGACATCCACGTCGCGTAGCTCTCCCACTTGAACCACGTCAGGTGCTCGGGCAGCCGATCGGGGGCCACGAGATACTTCTGGATGTGGTAGAACCCGCCGCCGTGGACCTGCCATTCCTCGCCGTGGACGCCCGGACCCATGTCCGGCGCCTTGCGCAGCGCGAGGTCGAGGGCGATGAAGTAGAAGGACGAGCCGATCCACGCGATCGCGGTGATGACGTGCAGCCAGCGCAGGCCGAAGGCCAGCCACTCGCCGAGAATCGCGGACTCCATCGCGCGCTCCATGTTTGTGCGCCGCAATAGTGACGCGCGCGGTCGGCATAGCAACTGGGAAGGGGTCGCGCCCCGGTTGGTGGTGTAGCTGACGGGTGGCGCCGCCGCCCGCACGCGCGCTTTCCCATGGCGCCGTAGCGTGCGGGCGGCGGGGCGGGTGGTCATCGGACGATCTCCGGGAGGGTCGGGTTTGCGAGAACCAACCTGATCTGGAGAGGACCGATGACCGACGAGATGATGACCCTGCGCAGCATGGTGGAGAAGGCCCCTGACGCAGATCTGCTGAGCGAGACGCTTCTGGAGCCGGTCGCGGACCGATCATTCGATGCGGTGCATCGAATGAAGGCGGAAGAAGGCCGGAGGCTCGGCTTCGCCGCCGAGCGCCTGATGGAGATGGAAGCAGGTGCGCTGACCGGCGCGGCCTATGGCGAGGAGAGCGCGGAGCGTCCGGCGCAGCGCAACGGATACCGCGACCGGGTCTTGGGAGACGCCGGCTGGCACGGTGGAGCTGCGCATCCCGAAGCTGTGCAAGGGGAGCTGCTTCCCCGGCTTGAACCGCGCCGGGTTTCCCGGAGGCGGTTTCGTTTGAGTCCTACGCCGCCACGG
>RECW01000001.1 GCA_007693835.1 Paracoccaceae bacterium
CGAGCCGGGCGTGAAGTTCTACACCCACGTGACCGATCAGTTCGCCCCCTATGCGACGCGCGCCATCGCCGCCTCCGCGCCCGAGGCGCCGCATGTGCTCGACGGCCTTCTCCAGCATCGCGGGCGCGTCCCTGTCCGCGAGCATCATACCGACACCGGCGGCTTCACCGACCACGTCTTCGCGCTCTGCGCCCTGCTCGGCTTCCGCTTCGCCCCGCGCATCCGCGATCTCCCGGAGAAACGGCTCTACGTCTTCGATAACTCTCCCGCCGCGCCGACGCTGGCACCGATGATTGCCCGGCAAGTTCGCGTCGCACAGCTGCGCGCCCACTGGCCGCAGATCGTCCAACTCGCGGCCTCGATCCGATCCGGCCACGTCGCCGCCGCCCACGCCGTATCGACCCTCGCCGCGACGACCCGCCAGAGCGGGCTTGCCACGGCGCTGGCGGAGATCGGCCGCATCGAGCGCACGATCTTCATGCTGGAGTGGATGCTGCAGCCGGACCTCCGCCACCGCGTGCAGATGGGCCTGAACAAGGGCGAGGCACGCAACAACCTCGCCCGCGCCGTCTTCTTCAACCGCCGCGGCCAGCTCCACGACCGCACCCATGAGAACCAGCAGCACCGCGCGGCCGGCTGCAACCTCGTCGTCGCGGCGATCATCCTATGGAACACGGTCTATCTCGCCCGCGCCGTCGAGACCCTGCGCCTCACGGGGATCGACGCGCCCGACGACGTTCTTCGCCACGTCTGGCCGCTCGGCTGGGACCACATCAACCTGACCGGGGACTATCGCTGGAGCGCCGACAACCCGAAGTCTCCGGACCAACTGCGCCCGCTCCGGCTCGACCGCCTCAGGCTGCCCGCCGCCGCTTAGCGGGGAATCTGGAACTCACCGACCAAGCTAACCATGTAGCGCTTCAGGCAGCGAATGGCTTCGAGCTTGGAATGGCCTTCGGCCATGCGTCTGGCGACGTAGGCCTGGGTCCGTTGATCGCTGCGGAACCGGACGATGGCGATGATGTGCAGCGCGCTGTTGGCCGCGCGATCGCCGCCGCGGTTGAGCCGGTGCCGCGTGACCTTGCCGGACGAGGCGGGTATCGGGCTGACCCCGCAGAGCGCGGCGAAGCTGGCCTCGGACGTCAGGCGCTCGGGGTTGTCGCCGGCGGTGAGCAGCAGCTGGGCGGCCGAGCCGTGACCGATCCCGCCCCGAGCCACCAGCTCGGGGGCGAGTTCGTCGACGATGGCGGTGATCATGTCGTCGAGATCGGCGATCTCGTCGTGGAGCTCGAGATAACGCCGCGCGAGCGACTTGAGCGCGATGCGGTAGGCGGAGAGCGTGTTGCGGTAGTCGGTGAGATCGGGTCGCCAGGCCGCCAACGTCCGGATCAGCCGCATCCGTGTCATCCGCCGCAGCGCGTCGCGCAACTCTTCGGGGGCAGCGACGACGGTGTTGTGGATCATCTGCAGGGCCACACGACGCGCGGTGACTGCGGTCTTGCGGCAGGCTTTGAGGACGCGAAGCGCCTCGATCATGCCGTCGCGGGTCTTGGGCGTGACGGCGCGCTTGCCGGCGAAGGCGGCGTGCGCCGCGGCCTCGGCCCCGCCGCGGCCGGATGGGAGATCGTCGTTCTTGCCGCGCCGGCGCCGGTCCGACCTGTCCGGCATCGTCACCTCGAGGACTTCGACGCCGGCGGCCTGAAGATGGCGCAACAGGCCCGCGCCATAGCTGCCGGTGGCTTCGACGCCGACCCGTTCGAGATGGCCGAAGGAGCGCATCCAGGCGAGCATCTGGCGGTAGCCCTGCCGGGTCGTGGGAAAGCTCCGGCTTTCGAGGATCCGGTCACGCTCGTCGACGACGGCGGCGACGTGGAGATCCTTGTGGGTGTCGACGCCGCCAACGACGCGGCGGGCGGATACGGGTTCACTATCGGTCACGACGCCTCTCCCATGCTGCCCGGCCGGGCCGGGACGGTGAGCGGCTTCGCCATGGCGAGGCGTTTGGACAAGACAGTCACGCGACAGTGCGTCAGGCCCTTCTCGGGTCACATGCGCCGGCGAGGCGAAACCTCGCCGCCAGGCGCCACGGGCGGTCGACAGGTCCGGGGAAAGACACGGTCCGTGGTCGATCGGAGTGTGGGTCACACCGCCGCGAGGCGCCTTGCGGCACCAGCCACGCTAACCGGTCGATCGCTGTGCGGGTCAGACCGACCAGCGACGCTGGCCCGGGCAAATTGACTATCCGAATGATGCAGGCAACCCTCGGGCGGCTGGCGGAGCGCGATGGCGGCATTCAGCGCGGCCAGCGTCAGGCGCACGTCGATCCGCCGGCCCATGGCGTAACCGACGATGCGCCGCGACCAGGCGTCCATGATCAGGGCGACGTAGACGAAGCCCTCGACGAGGGCGACGTAGGTCAGGTCCGCGACCCACAACCGGTTCGGGCCCTCGACGACGATCTCGCCGCGCCGGTCGGGGAAGATCGGCAGGTCATGGTCGCTGTCGGTCGTGGCGACGAACCGG
>RECW01000161.1 GCA_007693835.1 Paracoccaceae bacterium
CGGCGTGGATGTCGAGGGCGAGCTGGTTGAAGGTGCCGGCGAGCGAGGCGCTGGCGAGCCCGAGCGCAAAGAGGCGCAGGTAGCTCAGCAGGTCGCCGAACAGCCGCGTCGCCCCGGTCAGCCCGAGGAAGGCGTCGCCGATCCGCGCGCCGAGCCCCGCCCCCGCCGGCCGGCCGACCAGCCCGCCGAGGAACACCAGCGCGAAGCCGGCCCCGAGCGTCCACGGCCCCGCCGCGGCGAGGCCGCCGTCCCCGAGCCAGATAAGCAACCCGCCCGCCATGACGCCGAGCCAGCCGAGGGCGGCGACGCCGGGCCCGCGCAGCCGCTCGCGCCACGCCACCACCGAGAGCGCGAGCGCGATGTGCGCGGCGCCGACGAGGATCGAGACGCGCATCATCCGCTCGAAGTCGGTGACGTCGACCACCGCGAACCGGGCGAGCGCGCTCTCCTCCGGCGGCGGGAACCCGAAATACGACCCCGCCGCCACGCCATAGGCGAAGGACGCCGCGGCGAGCGCCGCCAGCAGCGCGCGGAACCGCCGCCCCGACGCAGACCCGCCAATCCGGCGCCAGTAGAGCGCCGTCAGCGCGCCGATCAGCACGGCGTAGCCGGCGTCGGCGAGGATCATCGCGAAGAACACGGCGAAGGAGACGAAGACGACGAGGCTCGGGTCCCAGCTGCGATAGCCGGGGCTGGCGTAGAAGCGGGTGAGGTCCGCCCCCATGCCGGCGCGCGCGCCCTCGCCGCTCAGCAGCGTCGGCGGCGCGTCGTCAGGGCCCGGCGGCTCGACGAGGAGCGCAAGGCCGCGCGCCTCGGCCAGCCGTTCCACGGCGGGCGCGGCGTCGGCCGGCGCCCAGCCCTGCACGGCGAAGACGGCGTCTGCGTCCAGCGTCTGCGTCTCCGCAAGGCGGCGGTCGTCGGCGTCCTCGGCCGCCGCGAGCCGCGCCCCGAGGATCAGCCGCCAGCGGGTGAGTTCGGCGCGCGCGCGTTCGGCCTGCTCCAGCGCGATGGCCGCGTCCTCGCGCGCGTCGCGCAGCGCCGACAGCGGCGCGTCGCCCGCGTCGAGCGGACGGACCGGCAGCAGGCCGGGCGGCGGGGTCTCGGGCGCGATCACCGCGACATGAAGGTCGGTCTGGCCGCGGCCGACCACCGCCCAGGGCAGGCTCACGCGGTCGAGCGCGGCGCGGTCCTTCGCCGGCAGGGCGTAGAGCCAGAGCCGCTCGCCCCCGGTCTCCTCCGGCGGCGGCAGGCGGAACTCGCCCCAGGGCGCCAGCGCCGCGATCTGCTGGTCGAGAGTCGCGAGGCGGTCGGTCAGGCGGCGGATCGCCAGCCTGTTGTCGATGATCGCGCCGATCACCGCGTCGGCGTCGAAGGGCTTGCCGAGGCGGAACGGCGTGAGTTTCTCCGGCGCGTCCTGCAGGTGGCGGAAGGCCGTGTCGGCGCGGCGGCGCGCGGCGGGGTCGTCGGGCGTCAGCGGCTCGGGCGGGCGCAGCGGGATCAGGTGCAGCGCGCCGAGCGCCTGCAGCGCCCCGATCGCCGCCGCCTTCTCCGCCATCAGCCCGCAGAGGGTGACGCGGACCATGGGCGCGATGCTCATGGCGCGCCCTCCGCCGTCTCCCCGGCCATCTGGGCGGCGCGCTTCTTCTTGGCGATCTTCGCCCCGGCGACCGCCGCGCGCTCGGCGTCGCCGAGATAAACGTTGATGCGGCGGATGTTGGCGCGGGTCTCGGGAATCAGCACCTTCTCGAACAGGTTCACGCGCTGGGTGACGCGCGCCGCCGCGCGCTCCAGCGCCGCGAGCCGCGCCTCGGCCGTCTCGATCTCGACCCGGAGCCGGAGCGCCGCCTCGAGCCGTTCGACCACCGCGTCGACCCAGTGCGGCCGCACCAGCCGGCCGTAGGGCGCGCGGATCACCTCGATCCGCGTCACCACCGGCAGGCGCACCCCCGCGACGTTGCGCGCGCCCCGCTCGACGGCGCCGAGGCGCACGAGCCCGTCGAGCGCGACGCGCCGGTCCGCCATCATCGGGATCGCCTCGCCCGCCTCGACGACCGCGCGGTCGAGGTCGGCGCGCAGGGCCGCGATCTCGCGCCGCGCCGCCTGCCGCGCCGCCATCAGCTGCTGGCGCTTGAGATCCAGCGCCGGCAGATAGCGGCCGTAGAGCGCGAGGTTCTCCTTCTCGCGGGTCAGCGACGACTTGCTGAGCTGGACCTCCGCCATCGCTCAGGCCGCCGCGCGGGGGTAGTACTTGTCGATCAGGTTCCGCCGCACCAGCAGCTCCTCGGGCGAGAAGCACTCGGCCATGGTGCGCCAGCCGAGATCGAGCGCCTTCTCGACCGGGATCGCCACGGACAAGTCCATGAAGCGGCTCTCGAACAGCGCGCCGTAGCGCAGCAGGCGCAGGTCGAAGTCCGACAGCTCGAACGCCATCGCCTGCTTGCGCTGCGCGTCGCGCGCGCCGGAGTAGAGGCGGATCATGGTGTTCATCACCGCCGAATGATCCTCCCGCGTCTCCTTGC
>RECW01000236.1 GCA_007693835.1 Paracoccaceae bacterium
TCGGCCCTCGCCAGAGGGCGCGCCGCCACATCGGTCGGCCGCTTCTCGGGCGCGATGATGACGCGCGTCTCGACATCGACCGGGTTCTCGGCGTTCCCCGTCACCTGCAACGGCAGGAGCTTCGGGAAGATGCTGGACCAGAAGGCGCCGAAGCTCGCCGTCACCGCGATCATGCGCAAGCTCGTCCTGCTCGCCAACGCGCTGCTGCGCGACGGCCGGAAATGGGCCGACCGAACCGCTTGACCAAGACGGATGCCACCGCGAGCGCGCTTGGGACATCCGCGCCGGGCGGATCAGCGGCGCGCAAACGCAGTCGATGACGCCATCGTCTTTTTCATGCGCCTCTTCGCCCCAGCGCATCGGCGATCCGCGCAGCCCTGACGAACACCTTCTTCAAAAGCCCCGGGTGGGCTTTTTCGAGAGAGCCAAGGCCCGGAGGGCCGCTTGCCGTTCTCGTCGACGCCGACCGCCACGACGACGGCCCGGCTGACGCTTGCGGCGCGGGCCCGGCCTGCCCGGAAGGTTTGGCCCAGGGCACGGGGTCGAGCCGATCCAACTCCGGAGGGAGCCCCCGCCGTCGCGGACCTTGACGCAGGCGGCGTGCCGCAGGAGGCGGGGCCGTCGACCGCGCCGGCCGGCCCCTGGACGGTCGGGAAACCTCTCCGGCGGAGCGTTTTCATGGGGATCGACCCGCCATCGCCGCCGCGCCTGCCGAAATGCGACGCCGGAATCGCGCCAAGCCGCTCGACGCCACGGATTTTCCGGATATCCAAATGCGTTCGCCGGAAGCCGGAGGCGCGAGCGACGGCGCAAATCCTTTCCTCCCGCCTCGCGCCGCGCTAGTTCTGCCCCAAGCGCGGCAAGAACGCGCAGCAACGAAAATACAGGGAGGGGTCATGTTCCCCGGACGCTTCGACTACCACCGTCCGTCGACGGTGTCCGAGGCCGTGCGCCTGCTCGGCGAGCGCGGCGAGGAGGCGCGGCTTCTGGCCGGCGGCCACAGCCTGATCCCGATGATGAAGCTGCGCATGGCGGCGCCGAGCGATCTGATCGATCTCGGCGGGGTCGCCGCGCTGCGCGGCGTGCGCGTCGAGGGCGGGACGGTGCGCATCGGCGCCATGGCCACCCAGGCCGACCTCATCGCCGACGCGGCGCTGGCCGAAGCCGCGCCGCTGGTGCGTGAGGCGGCGCTGCAGATCGCCGACCCGCAGGTGCGCTACGTGGGCACCATCGGCGGCAACGTGGCCAACGGCGATCCCGGCAACGACATGCCGGGGCTGATGCAGTGCCTCGACGCGACCTTCACGCTGGTCGGGCCTGACGGCGAGAGGCAGGTGCGGGCGCGGGAGTTCTACTTCGGCGCCTACGACACCGCGCGCGCCGACGACGAAATCCTCACCGAAGTCTCCTTCCCCGCTCACGCCGGGCGCGGCTGGGCCTATGAGAAGCAGAAGCGCAAGATCGGCGACTACGCCACCGCCGCCGCCGCCGTGCTGCTGCGCATGGATGGCGGGCGCTGCGCCGAGGCGTCGGTCGCCCTGACCAATCTCGCCGACCGCCCCGTGTTCTCGGCCGGCGCCGCGACGGCGCTGGAGGGCTCGACGCTCGACGAGGCCGCGCTGTCGGCCGCCGTCGCCGCGATGCAGGCCGACATCGAGCCGGCGTCCGACAACCGTGGCCCGGCCGAGTTCAAGCGCCACGTCGCGGGCGTGATGCTGCGCCGGGCCGTCGCCCGCGCCGCCGCCCGCGCCTGATCCCCCAGCGCCCCACTCGACGCGCGAGCCATAGGAGCGAGCCCTTGTCGAAGACCCATGTGAAGATGACCGTGAACGGCCGCAAGGTCGAAGCGCTGGCCGAGCCGCGCACCCTGCTGATCCACTTCCTGCGCGAGGAGCTCGGCGTCACCGGGCCGCACGTCGGCTGCGAGACGTCGCACTGCGGCGCCTGCACGGTGGACGTCGACGGCAAGTCGGTGAAGGCCTGCACGATGTTCGTCGCCCAGGCGCAGGGCGCCGACGTCACCACCGTCGAGGGGCTGGCCGCGCCCGACGGGACGCTGCACCCGCTGCAGGAGATGTTCCGCGAACACCACGGGCTGCAGTGCGGCTACTGCACCCCCGGCATGATCACCCGGGCCTATCGGCTGCTGCAGGAGAACCCGGCGCCGACCGAGGCGGAGGTGCGCTTCGGCCTCGCCGGCAACCTCTGCCGCTGCACGGGCTACCAGAACATCGTCAAGGCCGTGCTGGCCGCCGCGGACGTGATGCGCGCGCAGAAGGAGGCCGCGGAATGAACGAGATGACGCCCCCCACCCCGGACGCCGCCGCGCGGACGGAGAAGCTCAAGGGCCTCGGTTGCGCGCGCAAGCGCGTCGAGGACGCGCGGTTCACCCAAGGCAAGGGCAACTACGTCGACGACATCAAGCTGCCGGGGATGCTGTTCGGCGACTTCGTGCGCAGCCCCTACGCCCACGCGCGGGTGAAGTCGGTCGACAAGGCCGCGGC
>RECW01000173.1 GCA_007693835.1 Paracoccaceae bacterium
CCACGCCCTGTCGGACCAGCGCGCCGCGCCGACCGGCCCGCGCCTGCCCGCGGCGCTCGAGGTCCGCTGGGTGGGGGATGCGGGTGCGCATGGCCCGCACGGCGCCCGCTCCGATCACGCGGGCCCTTGACCTTGCGGCGGCGGGTCGCCCCGCCGCGCGCCTGTGGCGTGTTCTGCGTGCGGCTGATCCGCAGGACGACGGAAGACATCTCGCGCCACGTCCTCGGCGGCCCCGCCGACGTGACGGCGGCGGCGAGAGCCGGTTCCGGTTCATCATGCGCCGCGAATGGTTTCAGGAAGAGGGGGTGGATCCGGGGCGCCGGCTTCTCGCGGGAGGACTCGATCCGCCTCGAGATCGGCGCGGCGCTGTTGCGGCGATGGCTGCACGACCGACCGCCATCTCGCAGGCCGACAAGGCGGCGCGGGTCAAGAGCGGACCGGGCGCGCCTCAGCGGTCGTCGGCGACGCGGCTCACGGCGCCTCGGACGGCGATGGACACCCGGACGCCCACCGGCAGCGGCTCGGGCTCGGCGCTGATCACGCCGACGGTGCGGTCGCGCAGCCGCACCTGATAGAACTGGTCGTGGCCGCGGTATTCGCGCGCGAGGATGCGCCCTGACCCATGGCCGTCGAGGGCGAGCGCGATCTGCTCGGGCCGGATCGCGACGCGGATCGGGCCGAAGGCCGGCTGGGCGAGCGCGAGAGCGCCGATCGGCGTCTCGACCACACGCCCGCGCGCCTCTCCGGGAAGGATCGTCGCGCGGCTGAGAAAGCTCGCCACGAAGCAGTCGCAGGGGTTGCGGTAGACGGTGTCCGGCGCGCCGATCTGCGCGAGGCGCCCCGCCTCCATCACCGCCACGCGGTCGGCCAGCGCCAGCGCCTCCTCCTGGTCGTGGGTGACGAGAATCGCGGCCGAACCGGCCTGCCGCAGCAGCGACCGCACCTCCTGGCGCGTCTCGACCCGGCGGGCGGCGTCGAGGTTCGAGAACGGCTCGTCGAGCAGCACGAGGCGCGGTTCGGTCGCCAGCGTGCGCGCGAGCGCCACCCGCTGCTGCTGGCCGCCCGAAAGCGCGTGCGGCATCCGCTTGCCGTGATCGGAGAGGCCGACCAGCGCGAGCATCTCCGCCGCCCGCGCGCGCCCGGCGGCGCGCGACAGGCCGCGCAGGCCGAAACGCACGTTGTCGAGCACCGAGAGGTGCGGGAACAGCGCGTAGTCCTGAAACACGAAGCCGAAACCCCGGCGCTCCGGCGGGTCCGCCGTGACGTCGCGCCCGTCGAACACCACGCGGCCGGAATCGGGCGGCTCGAAGCCGCCGATCATGCGCAGCGTCGTGGTCTTGCCGCAGCCCGAAGGGCCGACCAGCGCGAGGAGTTCGCCTTCCCTAAGGCTGAGCGACACGCCGTTCACCGCCGAGAGACCCGCCCCCGGAAAACGCCGCGTCAGCCCCTCGACGGCGAGCAGGGTGCGGCCGGCGCCCCGCGGCAACAGGGGCGGCGGCCCGAGCAGGCGCGGCGGCGGGTCGTCGAGCGCTTTCTCGCGGCGCGCCGTTCCGTCAGCCATGGCGCGCCTCCGCGAGCCGGCCCGCGCGCAGCGCGGCGCCGACCGTCAGCCCCGAAAACGCCGCGATCGCGATGGCGTGGCGCGCGGCCTCGATCAGCACGCCCTCCGACGTGCGGGAGAACATGGTGGCGGCGAACGGCCGGAAGCCGGTCGGGGCGAGCGGGAAGGCGACGGGAGACTCCTTCATGGCGATCACGAACACCATCACGGCGCCCGCGACAAGACCCGGCCGGACCACCGGCGCCGTGTCGCGCCACGCCGCATCAAGCGGTCCGCAGCCGAGGGCGCGACCCGCGCGCATCGACGCCTGCGGCGCGCTGTCGCGCCTTCTTCTGACCGAAAGACTCAGGTTTGCTTTGACTGACCTTTTCAGTCAGAAATGGCGCATGCGGGTCGCCGTCGAATGCGCCCCCCCAGCCAGCCGCTTCCGCCGGAAGCCGCCAGCCGAGCGAAAGGGTCAAACGGAGAAAAGCGATGGCTGAAGACGACCACAGGCGCTGCGAGGCCGCGTGGACGGAGGCGCGGGAAGCGCGGTCGCCCTTCTTGGCGGTCGCGACATTGGGCGCCGAGCGCTCGTCGAGCGCCTCCTGGACCTCGCGGCGAGGCGTCAGGACACGGCGGGCGCCCCATGGCCTGCGCGATGACGGGCGCGCCGGACATTGAGGCGCGCGTCGGCGCCGGCTGCGCCGAAGGCGCGCAAGCGCCACCGCGCGACGGTCCGCCGGTTTGCGTGCGCAGCGACGCGCTGCTGAACGGCCGCCGTCGCCTGC
The DNA here is from genome assembly GCA_007693835.1 of Paracoccaceae bacterium. Lineage (GTDB taxonomy): Bacteria > Pseudomonadota > Alphaproteobacteria > Rhodobacterales > Rhodobacteraceae > Rubrimonas. Next base: position 2,332 of record RECW01000173.1, read on the forward strand.
TCATCGAGCACGGCGGCGCAGTCTACACCCTGCAGCTCACCCGCCAGAACAAGCTCCTGCTCACCAAATGACCGCCGGTCATGGGGCCGCCCCGAAGACGGCGGTCCGCAGGCCCGCCTGAGAAAGCCGGGTCGGTTGCGCGGCGCTTCGCGCGCAGGCCGACCGGCCGCCCATCGGCGGCGGAGCCCTGACGCCGGCGCGCGCGTCAGTCGAGCGCGCTCTCTCGGGAGATGCGGGAGACCGCGCCGACCATGAAAGACGGGTCGACATGTTCCGCCCAGTAGCGCGCCGCCGCCTGCCGGCGCGCGAACCAGTTGCGCAGATCGAGCGTCGCCTCGATCGCGGCCTGCGCGTCTTCCGCCTGCGGTTCGAACGGGCCTTCGGGATCCAGCGACGGCAGGCGCTCGATGATCCGGACTCCTGGGCGCCGGCCGTCGCCGTAGGCAGGCGCGATCGCCAGCTTGTATTCGGTGTTGGCGAAGGCGGGCTCCATGATGGTGGCGAGGCCCTCGATGTCGCCTCCCCAGCCGTCGATCAGCAGCGTGGCCGCCCCCTCCCGCACATGGTGCGTGAGGCGGGGTCGGGGCATGAAGCCCCATTTCGGCAGCACGTCCTCGGCGAAGGTCACCTTCTCGAGCGCGCGACCGGGCTCGGGCGCGCTCCGCAGGCGCAGCTGCGGCGCGACGCGGCCGAGCATCGCCAGATACCCCTCTCGAAAGTCCTGTCCGCCGACATCCCGCTTCGCCGGCGCCTTCGCCCCGGCCGTCGCCGCCGAAAGCGCCTCCAGCGCGTCGCGGAACAGCTGGCGCTGGAACGCCATGCGGACGCCCATCTCGCCGGAGGCCGCGGCCGCCCCGGCGTCGAAAACCTCGTGAGCCTCCTCGAGGCCCGCCACAGCGTCGAAGGGCGCGCCGGCGTCGCCCGCGCGCGCCGCGCCGCCGGGCGTCAGCAGCAGGGTCCGGGCCGACTCGGCCTCGTGCGCCTGTTTGGCGGCGTTGGCCACGGCCCGCGCCGCCGCGGCGAGGCCGACGTCGGGAAAGGTCGCGACGGCGACGACGATGACGCAGCGAGCCTCGGCGCGCCGTGTGACGATCTCGATCGCCGCGCCATGGCTCGCCGTCGCACCGACCGCGGAGAGCGAGACGGCCCTTTCGGTCTGCGCGGTGTTGGGCGCGCTGTCCTCCATGAAGCGGCGCATGAACCAGGCGTAGAACGGCTTCGACGCGGCGAGGTTCTCGGCGACCAGAACCTCGATGACGCGTTCGGCGTTGTCGATCGCTGTTGCGCCTTCGGGCATGTCCGCTCCCGCGTCCGTTGGGCCGGCATGATCGCGCGGCTGCGTTAACGGAGCCTTGGCGCCGCGCCCGAACCGCGCGTCTTGCGCCGCGGCGGACTTCGGGTTCCTCTCCCTCCGATCGGCCGCGCCCTGCGCCGCACGGCCGCCAACCGACGGAGAGACCATGAAAGCGATCACCATCGGATCGGCGATGATCGACGTGATCACCATCGTCGATCCCGAGCGCATCGAGCGCATGACGCTGGTGAACGAGCACAAGTCCTACCTGTGGCTCGAGTCGGGGCGGAAGATCCCGGCGCGCTCGATCACGACTCACGTCGGCGGCGGCGCCTGCAACACCGCGGTCAGCTTCGCCCGGCGCGGCTGGACGGTTTCGGCGCTGACGCGCGTCGGGCGCGACCTGAACGCGCAGGCGGTGCGCGAGCACCTGCAGAAAGAGGGCGTCGGCCTCGACCACATCCGCGACACCGACGAGGCGGCGACCGGCGTCTCCTCGATGATCGCGAGCCACGACCGCAACGCGACCATCTTCGTCCACCGCGGCGCCAACGAGATGATCGACGCCGAGGACGTGGGCGACGCCTTCGACGGGGCCGACGTCGTGCACATCGCGCCGCTGTCGAACCGCTCCGCGAACTCCTTCCCGGAGTTCGCGCGGAAGGCCAAGGCCGCGGGCGCTTTCGTCTCCGCCAATCCCGGCATCCGTCAGCTGACGGCGCGGGGGCGGCTGGTGCTCGATTCGCTGCCCGATCTCGACCTGATCTCGGTCAACCGCGTCGAGGCGCAGGCGCTGACGCCGGCGCTGGCGCCCGACGCCCCGCCCCCCGGCGCCATCCCCAAGCCGGCGCCGCCGCTGATGCGCGAGGGGCTGGTGTTCGGCGGGTTCGAGATCTGCCTCACCGACTTCATGCAGGGCCTGCACGACAAGGGCGTGAAGTACGTGCTGCTGACGGACGGCGCGGACGGCGCCTACCTCTCCGGTCCCGAAGGGCTCGTCTGGCGCGGTCCGGCGCCGGCGAAGGTGCTCGGCACGGCGGGGGCCGGCGACGCCTTCACCTCGACGCTGGTCGCGGCGCTGGCCGAAGGCGCGCCGCAGGCCGAGGCGCTGGCGGAGGCGGCGGTGAACGCGGCCTCGGTGATCGAATCGGTCGACACCACCGAAGGGCTGCTCGACCGCGACACCCTCGCCCGCCGCGCCGCGGCCCTCGACCCCGAGATGCGCTTCGTGGTCTGACGCGCTCAGCGCCGGCCGAAGATCGCCCGGCGCACGAGCTTCTCGACCTCCACCACGATCAGCCCGGCGAAGCCGATCCCGAGCGCGATGCCCATGTGCTCGAGGTTGAGCGCGCGGGTGTCGAACAGCAGGTGCATGGGCGGGGCGTAGGTGAAGGCGACCTGCAGCGCGCAGACCAGCCCGACGGCGATCCAGACGGCGGGGGTGGCGAGGATGTTGCGCCACGACCAGCCGGCCGGCGACAGGTGACGCACGGCGAAAAGATAGAAGATCTCCATCGCGACCAGCACGTTGACCGCCTTGGTCCGCGCCACCGCCTCACCGTCTCCCTGCTCCATCGACCACCAGAAGGCCCCCAGCACGCCGACGCAGAACAGCACGGAGACGAAGGCTGTGCGCCAGACGAGGAACCCCGACAGCAGCGGCTCGCCGGGCCGGCGCGGCGGGCGGCTCATCACGGTCGGCTCCGGCGGCTCGAACGCGAGCGCCAGCGCCAGCGTCACCGCCGTGACCATGTTCACCCAGAGGATCTGCACCGGGGTGATCGGCAGGGTGAGCCCGGCGAGGATCGCCACGATCATCACCAGCGCCTGCCCGCCGTTGGTCGGCAGCACGAACAGGATCGACTTCTTCAGGTTGTCGTAGATGCCGCGCCCCGCCTTGACCGCCGCGGCGATGGTGGCGAAGTTGTCGTCGGCCAGCACCATCTCGGCGGCCTCCTTCGCCGCCTCGGAGCCGGTCTTGCCCATGGCGACGCCGACGTCGGCGCGCTTGAGGGCCGGCGCGTCGTTCACGCCGTCGCCGGTCATGGCGATCACCGCGCCTTGCGCCTGCAGCGCCTCGACGAGGCGCAGCTTGTCGGCGGGGCTGGTGCGGGCGAAGACGTTGACGTCGCCGATGCGCTCGCGCAGCGCGTCGTCGTCCATCGCCTCCAGATCGGCGCCGGTGAGCACCGTGTCGGGGTTCTCGATCCCGAGCGCCTCGGCGACGGCGGCGGCGGTGGCGGCATGGTCGCCGGTGATCATCTTCACGCCGACGCCCGCGCTGCGGCACTCGGCGACGGCGCGAATCGCCTCCTCCCGCGGCGGGTCGATGAAGCCGACGAAGCCGAGCAGCGTCAGCCCGCCCTCCACATGGTCGAAGTCCAGCGCGTTGCGGTCGGGCGGGTCGTCGCGCACGGCGACGGCGAGCACGCGCTGGCCGCGGGCGGCGATGCGCTCGGCCTCCGCCTTCCAGAAATCGCGGTCGAGGTCTTCGTCGCCGTCGCCGTTCCGCTGGCGCGCGCACATGTCGAGCATCCGCTCGGGGGCGCCCTTCACGACGATGCGCGCGCCGCCTTCGTGGTCGTGGTTCAACACCGCCATGAAGCGGTGCGCGCTGTCGAAGGGGATCGAATCGGCGCGGGGCAGGGCGGCGCGCTCCGCCTCGCGGTCGAGGCCCACCTTGCCGGCGAAGGCGATCAGCGCGCCCTCCATCGGGTCGCCGTCGACGCGCCAGACGTCGTCGTCGCCCTTGGCGATGTCGGCGTCGACGCAGAGCAGCGCGGCGCGGCCCAGCTCCATGAGCCGCGGGTCGTCGGCCGGGTCGATCTCGGCGTCGTCCTCGGTCAGCGCGCCGTGGGGCGCGTAGCCCTCGCCGGTCACCACGATGTCGCGGCCCGGCACGGCGACGCTGGCGACGGTCATCTCGTTGCGGGTCAGCGTGCCGGTCTTGTCGGAGCAGATCACCGACACCGAGCCCAGCGCCTCGACGGCCGGCAGGCGGCGCACGATGGCGTTGCGCCCCGCCATCTGCCGCACGCCGAGCGCCAGGGTGATCGTGACGATCGCGGGCAGACCTTCGGGGATCGCGGCCACCGAGAGGCCGACCACGGCGAGGAACAGCTCGCCGAATTCGTAGCCGCTGAACAGCGTCCCGAAGCCGAGGATCGCGGCGGCGAGCAGCAGGATGAACGCGGTCAGCCACTTGCCGAAGGTCGCCAGCTGGCGGGTCAGCGGCGTCTCCAGCGTCCGCACGCCGGAGATGATGCCGCTGATCTTGCCGATCTCGGTGTCCGCACCCGTCGCCACCGCCACGCCCCAGCCCTGGCCGGTCGCGACGAAGCAGCCGGAGTAGGCCATGGAGGAGCGGTCGCCGAGCGAGGCGTTTTCGGGCGCCGGCTCGCAGCGCTTCTCCACCGGCACCGATTCGCCGGTCAGCACGGCCTCCTGCATCGAGAGCCGCCGCGCCTCGCCGAGCCGCAGATCGGCCGGCGCCTTGTCGCCCGACTCGATCAGCACGACGTCGCCGGGGACGACCTCCTCGCCGGGGATGGTCCGGCGCTTGCCGTCGCGGCGCACCACGGCCTTCGGCGCCAGCATGTCGCGAATCGCGTCGAGGGCGCTTTCGGCCTTGCCCTCCTGCACGAAGCCGATGATCGCGTTGATCACCACCACGCCGAGGATGACGTAGGTGTCGATCCAGTGCTGAAGCAGCGCGGTCACCACCGCCGCGCCGAGCAGCACGTAGATCAGCACGTCGTGGAAGTGCGAGAGGAACCGCAGGATCGGGTTCTTGCGCTTCTGCGTCGGCAGGCGGTTCGGCCCGTGCTCGCGCAGGCGCTTCGCGGCTTCGCGCGCGCTCAAGCCTTCGGGCGTGACGTCGAGCGCCTCGAGCGCCTCGTCGAGCGGCGCGGCGTGCCAGTGGCGCGCGTCGGGCGCGCGGCGGTCGTCGAGCATGCGAGGCTCCTTCGAGCGCAGATCGGCGTCGCGCCTTACCTAAGGGGTGGCGCGCCCGTTGTCAGGGCGCGCGCCGTCCTCAGAACCGCATTTCGGGCACCATCTCCGGCACGATCAGCCGCGCGGCGGTCGCCTCGAGGATCGCCGAGACGGACACGCCGGGGCCGCGTTCGCGGAGCAGCAGCCCGTCGTCGGTCGGCTCGATGACGGCGAGTTCGGTGACGACGAGGGAGACGCGGCGCACGCCGGTCACCGGCAGGTCGCACTCGCGCACGATCTTCGGCTGGCCCTTCGCCGTGTGCTCCATGGCGACGATCACCTTCTTGGCGCCCTGCACGAGGTCCATGGCGCCGCCCATGCCGGCGACCCGCTTGCCGGGGATCATCCAGTTGGCGAGGTAGCCGCGCTCGTCGACCTGCATGCCGCCGAGGACGGTGACGTCGAGATGCCCGCCGCGGATCAGCCCGAAGGACAGCGCGCTGTCGATGGCGGCCGCCCCCGGCACCGCCATCACGAAGGTGCCGCCTGCGTCGGTGAGGTCGAAGTCCTCCATGCCTTCGGGCGGCCGGTGGCCGAGGCCGACCACGCCGTTCTCCGACTGGAAGAACACGCCATGGTTTTCCGGCACGAACTCCGAGACCAGCGTGGGGATGCCGATGCCGAGGTTGGCGAGCATGCCCGGCCGCAGCTCCTGCGCGATGCGCCGGGCGATCATTTCCTTCGAGTTCATCAGTGCGCCCTCCCCACGATGTAGTCGACGATGGCGCCGGGGGTGCGCACGTCGTCGGGCGGTATGACGCCGATGGGCACGAACTCGTGCGGCTCCACGATCACCACGTCGGCCGCCAGAGCCATGACCGGATTGAAGTTCTGCGCGCTCATCGTGTAGGCGAGATTGCCCGCGTAGTCGCAGCGCCAGCAGGAGATCAGCGCGAAGTCGGCGCGGATCGGCTTCTCCACCAGGAACGGGCGACCGTCGATCTCGACCACCTGCTTGCCGTTCTGCGCCTCGGTGCCGACGCCGGTCGGCGTCAGCACGCCGCCGAGGCCGACGCCGCCGGCGCGGATGCGCTCGACGAGGGTGCCCTGCGGCACCAGCTCGACCTCGATCTCGCCGGCGAGCATCTGGCGCTGCGCCTCGGGGCTCTTGCCGATGTGCGAGGCGATCAGCTTCTTCGCGGCGTGGACGTCGAGCAGCGGGTTCGGCCCGTAGCCCGGCTTGGCGGTGTCGTTCGAAATGACCGTGAGGTTCTTCCGTCCGATCTCCGCAAGCTTGCGGATCAGGCGGTCGGGCGCGCCGATCCCCATGAAGCCGCCGAGCATGATGCTCGCGCCGTCGGGTATCAGGGCCGCCGCCTCGTCGACGGTGATGGCGGTTTTCATGGGCGCTCCGTTCAGGTTTTTCGCAGTCGCGAAATTACCCGGAGGCCCTTAAGGCAGAAGCGGTTAACGACGCGTCACAGCGCCGCGCCGGGGTGCTCCTTCAGGAAGTGGCTCAGCGCCGCGACGAGCTGTCGGGCGTGGACCGCGTCTCCGGCGCCGATGGCGTGGCGGATGTCGTCGCGGATCATGGCGTAGATCTCGTGCGCGCCCCGCTCGGTGTGCAGCAGATAGTCGCCGAGGGCGGCGGCGGCGAGTTCGGGGATGTGCTCATGCTCGGCGATGGCGTCGATCTCTTCCCGCGTCAGCCCGCACATGGCCATGCAGTCTTCAAGGGCGATCATGGTGTTTCTCCCCGTTTCCCGGGTTTCCTCCGTGCGCCATTATACGCCTTTTCGCCCGTTTGCGCAGCGATAACGTCGTGAAGGCGTCAAACCGCCGGGATGGCGGCGGCGAGGCGCGCGGCGATGGCGGCGTAGGCCGCGCCGACCGGTCCGTCGGGGTCGAGGGCGGCGACGGGACGGCCCGCGTCGGCGCTTTCGCGCAAAGCCATCGTCAGGGGCACGGCCCCGAGAAACGGGACGCCCTGCCGGGCCGCTTCGGCCTCGGCGCCGCCATGGCCGAAGATGTGCGCCTGCGTGCCGCAGGTCGGGCAGACGTAGTGCGCCATGTTCTCGATCACGCCGAGGATCGGCACGTCGACCTTGCGGAACATCGCGATCCCCCGCCGCGCGTCGATCAGCGCCAGGTCCTGGGGCGTCGAGACGATGACGGCCCCGGCGAGCGGCGTCGACTGCGCCATGGCGAGCTGCGCGTCGCCGGTGCCGGGGGGCATGTCGACCAGCAGCACGTCGAGCGGGGCCCAGGCGACTTCGCGCAGCATCTGGGTGATCGCGGCCATCGCCATCGGCCCGCGCCAGACCATCGCCGTCTCGTCGTCGACCAGCGCGCCGATCGACATCACCTTGACGCCGTAGCCGTCGAGCGGTTCGAGGATGCGCCCTTCGCGCACCCGCGGGCGACCGCGCAGCCCGAACAGGCGCGGCTGCGACGGCCCGTAGACGTCGGCGTCGAGCACGCCGACGCGCAGGCCCCGCGCCCGGAGCGCGACGGCGAGGTTGCAGGCCGTGGTCGACTTGCCGACCCCCCCCTTTCCGGAGGCGACCGCGATCACGGCGCGCACCCCCTCGACCGGCTGCTTTCCCTTCTTCGCGGGGGAGAGATCGGGCGCGTCGCGCTGCGGCGCCGGGCCTGTCTCGGCGGTCAGCGCGACGAAGACCTTTGTCACGCCGGGAATCGCGCGGATCGCGCGTTCCGCCGCGGCGCGCACCGGCGCGTAGGCCGCCGCCTCCCCAGGCGGCGCCGTGATGGCGACGCTGACGCGCCCGTCCTTGGCGAGCACCGGCGAGAGGCGCCCGGTGTCGGGCAGCGCCCGCCCGTCCGGCGCGGCGACGCCGCCAAGCGCGGCGAGCACGGCCTCGGGCGTCATCGCCGCGTCACCCCGGCGAGGGCGCGAGCGAGAACAGCCGCCCCTTCTCGGTGATCAGCAGCACGACCAGCGCCGCCGCGCCGCAGGCGAAATAGCCGAGCGCCAGGGGCAGCACCGTGCCGTCGTAGGCGCGCCCGATGAAGAAGCCGATGGTCGCCCCGATCAGCGTGGTGAAGCCGCCGATGAAGGAGGAGGCGACCCCCGCCGCCCGCCCCTGCGGCTCCATCGCGAGCGCGTTGAAGTTGGCGAAGACGAGCCCGACCAGCATCATCGCCCCCCACAGCATCGCGAGGAAGACTTCGAGCGGCGGGTGCTGCGTCGCCGCCAGCGTCGCAAGCGCCCCGCTGATCGCCGTGAAAAGGAACACCGCGCCGTGCGAGAGCGCGCGCATCCCGAAGCGCCCCACCAGCAGCGCGTTGATGAAGGCGGCCAGCGCGATGCCCGCCGCCACCGCGCCGAACACGACCGGAAACCAGACGCCGAGGCCGTAGAGTTCGGCGAGGATCTGCTGCGCCGAGGCGATGAAGCCGAACAGCGCCCCGAAGAATACGCCCGACGCGATCGCATAGCCGACGGTCTGACGCGAGCCGAGCACCATCCCCGCGCTCTGGCCGAGGCCCCGCAGCGTGATCGGACGGCGCCATTCGCGCGCCAGCGTCTCGGGCAGGGCGAACACCGCGATCAGCAGCGTCAGCACGCCGTAGCCGCCGAGCCCCCAGAAGATCGCGTCCCACGTCGCGACGATCATCACCGCCTGCCCGATGGAGGGCGCGAGCACCGGCGCGGCCATGAACGCCATCATGGCGAAGGAGGTCACCTGCGCCATGCGCCGGCCGGCGTAGCAGTCGCGCACCAGCGCGGTGACGATCACCCGCGGCGCGGCGGCGCCGAAGCCTTGCGCCGCCCGCGCGCCGAGAAACAGCGGGAAGTCCCAGGCGACGGCGCAGAGCGCCGCCCCGGCGACGTAGCCGACGAGCCCCGCGATCAGCACCGGCTTGCGCCCGAACCGGTCGCTGAGCGCGCCCATGAAGAACTGCCCGAGCCCGAAGCCCGCGAGGTAGGCGGTGATCACCGCCTGCCGGTCGTTCGGCGAGGGCGCGCCGAGGTCGTCGCCGATCTGCGGCAGGGCGGGCAGCATGACGTCGGTCGCGACGGCGTTCAGCGCCATCAGCATGGCGCAGAAGATCACGAAGACCGCGAACGGCATCGGCGCATGGCTGGCGAGCGGGCGGGAAAGCGGCTGCATCACCCTTCCTTACGCCGGCCCCATGCGCGGGAAAAGGCGGCGCGTCAGCAGCGCTTCGCCGCCAGCGCCGCCAGCGCCGCCTCGCCGAAGGCCGCGACCGAAGCGAAGGGCTTCGGCGCGAAGGCGTGCGCCGCGGGCGCGCCCGACCCGTCGTCGTCCGACGAGACGGCGAGAAGGGCGGCCCCGCAGTCGCGCGCGCCCGCGACGACGGCGCCGCCCGACATGTCCGGCAGACCGATGTCGACCACCGCGAGATCGTAGCCGCCGGACGCGAGCGCGGCCGCGCCCGCCTCGCCGGTGTCGACCGTGTCGACCACGGCGCCCAGCGCCGCAGCCATGCCGCGCATCGCGGCGCGATACTCCGGCGAATCCTCCACGATCAGAAGACGCAGGCCGGAGAGGGGGAGACGCGCCTGTCGCGGGTCTCTGTCGCCGCCGGCCGCCTCGCATTGCGCCATCCGTCCGCCTTTTCCGCCGTGGCCGTCGAGCCGCGCGGCGCGACGTTGCGCCGCGCTCGCCCTTCGCGCAAATGGGGCGCAATTCGCGCGGCGATGCAAGCGCCAACCGCCCCCGCGCCGAAACCGGATGCTCGATGGCTGCAAAGCGAAAGGGGCCGAGGCAGGATCCGCTCGACGCGGCTGAGGCGGCCGTCGGCCGTCTCGCGGCGGTCGGCGGGCTGGACCTCGCCGTCGGCGCCGTCTGGCGGTTCGAGACCCCCGAGCCCTGGAGCGGCGCGCGCGCGCGGACCCTCCTGGCGGCCGGCGCGCTGGCGGGCGCGGCGATCCTCGGGCGACCCGGC
>RECW01000067.1 GCA_007693835.1 Paracoccaceae bacterium
CCCGCGGCGCGGGTCGTGTCCGGGAGTTGGTTGAAATTCGCGAACGACGTTCACCCGGCTTGGGGATGTCGGCCTGATCAGGCGGCTCGGTCATCCGAAACGCTGGCGGCGCGTGCTCAAGATGATGCACGGCTACCCTCGAGAAAGCGCTGTTCGTGACAGGATCGTTCCCGCGCGAGGTTCTGGATGGGCGTGTTGCCTACCTGGGAAGCGATGTCAGCATGCTCGCCCCCCCGTTCCGAACCTCGCGCAGGAACGATCTTGCGATTAACGGCGACGTCCGGCGAGCGTCTATGTGATCATCCTCGATGTAAAATATAGCCAAAAATTATATAAATACCATACTGTTCAGGCGACTCACTTCTGTATTTAGAGTCCTATAATTTATATGTTCAAATCAATATTGCGAACTCGTTCAGGGGCCCGTGCTCCGGTGCGGGCCAACCGGGCGCCCACGGGGCATGGGACACTGTTCGAACGATTATCTGTTGACTGCCTGCGAATTAGGCTTGATCGAAGGGTTGGCGGCTAAGACGTTGGAGAGACTGGCTATCGATGCCCGAGGAAGTTGCGCGAAAGCTGTCGCTTACGGCAGCGCTACTCCGCTGTCAGACGCGCAAGGAGCTGGCTGCAAGGTTTCGGGCCGTAAATCCGGCCACCGATTTCGACCTCGAGCGCAGCTACAAGTGGATGCAGGGCCGGGCCCTGCCGCGGTCGCGCAAGGTCTATGATGACTGGGCGCTGGTCCTGGGCGCCGAGCGGTCCGGCGGTTGGGTGGCGGAGTGCAGCTTCGAGGAGTTCCGCGCGGAGATGTGCGCACTCTTCGGAATAGACCCGGCCGAGTTGCCTGGGCGCGCCGAGACACTGAAGGCGGTCCCGTCGGCGCCTCTCCCCCCCATGCCGGGCGCGTCGGACTACTTGGTGGGCGACTACCTCGCCTATTCCTGGGCCTGGTCGCCGCGGTACGCCGGCAGCTTCATACGCGGCTGGCTCGGGCTGAAAGCGGCGCGGCGGGGCGAGTATCCGGTCCGCTATGCCGAGAACCTGCCCGGCGGGTTCTTGGAGTTCACCGGCTATGGTCTGCGTAGGCGCAACGGGCTGAGCTTGAGGCTTTCCTTTGCCGGAGGGGCCGGCAACGAGCGCATGGCGTTCGAGCTTCTGTCGCCGGGGTGGCCCGGGCACGTGCTCTGCGGTTTTGCGACCGGCGACGTGATCAATGCGCCGGCGCCGCAGGTGGCGGTCACTCGCGTGGTGCTGTTGCGCATCGACCCCGGACCGTCCAACGACCCGAGTTGGGACCGGGTTGCGATGCCGACGGCCTATATCAACAAGGACACGGAGGCGCTGGTTGCGGACATGGTCCGCCATGCGATGCCGACCGAACTGGCCGAGGCGCTGGCGCCGTCCGTGCTGGCGTTTCTGGACAATTGCGCGGCGCCCGGGGCCGACCGCGTGGCGCTGGACGATCTCGGGGCGCTGTCCCATGCTGTCGACCCGCAGCCGGCCGCCTCCGCCGCGGACGTCCCGCGGCGGCCCGCCGGAGGCTGAGGCGGCGCCATCGGGAGAGGCGGCGCCTCGCGGCCTGCCCGTGCGGTTTCCTTAGGACGCCTTTCTGAGCGATCCGGTCGCGCCGGCGGCGTCGCGTCCGGGCCACGGTCGGCCTGATCGAGTCGCTTGCGGCCACCGGAGGCCCGGTTGCGGCGACGGGCGATCCCGCGCTTGCCGCGCTGACTATGGTGCTGGTGCAGAGCGGCGTGCTGGAGGTGCTCGCCCGCGCCCCCGGCGCCGAGGCGGTGGTGGTGGACCTGCCGGCGGTCTGCGCGCTGGGGCGGGCCCATGTCGTCGGGCATCCGCTGGCAAGGCGGCTGCGCATTGTCGCCGCCGATGCGCGGCACGATCCGCTGCCGGGGCCAGCGGACATGGTGCTGTTCAAGGCGGTGCGCCATGACTGGCCCGAGGCCGGGGCGAGCGGGCTTATCGATCGCGCGGTGGCTCTGCTGGCGCCGGGAGGGAGCGTGGCGTTGTGCGAGCGCGGCCCGCTCCGGCCCGACGACCCGCGCCCGGGCTTCCTGCGGGCCGGGGACTGTATCTTGAGCCCTTCTTCCGCGCAGCGGGCGTCTATGCCCAACGGATGCGGGAGCACGGCCTTGATGTCGCGGTGATGCGGCCGAGCGATGCGCCGCCCTTCTTTCCGGTCACAGGAGGGCGGCGATGAGCGGGGCGCTCCCGGTGATCGGGATCGCCGGGTCTCCCGGGGCTCGCAAATCGCGGCTGGCTGCGGCGCTGGCTTCACGACTGCCGGGGGTGGCGGTGGTGGCGTGGGATTCGCAAGAGACCTTCACCCGCCAGCCGCCCGAAGCCGTCGCGGCATGGCTGCAGGCTGGCGCGCCGATCTCGGCTGTCGAGGCGCCGGGACCGGCGGCTCGGCTCGCGCGGGCGGCCGCGCGCGGGCCGGTGGTGTTCGAGGCGCCTTTCGGCCGCCGGCATCCCCAGACGGGCCGCCTCATCGACCGGCTTGTGCGGCTCGACGCGCCTGCCGATGTGGCGCTGGCGCGCAAGCTGGCCAAGCTCGTGGCAGCGGCGGGTTGCAGCGGATCTCGTCCCCGGTCTTCGCCTGTCTGGCGGCTTGCGAGCGTGTCGTGCGCCCGGCCATCGCCCTCCAGCACGACCGCGTCCGGCCCGGCGCCGATCTGCGCCTGCCATCCGAGGGCGCGGCCGCGGACCTTGCGCAGGTCGTGCTCGAGTTGCTGCGGGGCTGCCTTCGCTTCCGAGACACCTCCGACCAGAAGGCCCGGGCTAATCCGAAAGCCAAAGCTTTCTCTGGAAATCAATGGAAATTCCAACCGGAATCGTGGACCGCTCGACCATTGGCGTGTCAACCCTCTGTTAAGTGGGGCGACCCTTTCGGGGGTGGATCCAGCCTCGCTTCGTCTGATTGCGTCCGCCGGTGCGGGCGTTCGACCGGAGGCGAAGTCGTGTCCAGCCCGTTCATGCCCAAGCTGCCTGGCGTCCCTTCCGGTCTTGCGGGCAACCGCCGAAGCCGAGCTGCCCACGGGCGGCGCAAGCCCGCCCTCGTGAAGGCCCTCAAGACTGCGGCCCGGCGCCTCTCGCTCGATCCGATGGAGCAGCGCATCCTGCTCAGCGCCGATGTGCTGGCGCTCGATCTGGCCACCCTCAGCCCCGAGCAGCGCGACCACGACATCCTCGTGCGGATGGTGGACGAGGTCGCGGGCGCCCAGTCCGGCGCCGCGACGATCAAGCGCATCGAAGTGGTGGACCGCCAGGGCAACCGCGTGCTGGCCTTCGGGGACGCCTCGACGATCGGCGCGGTCAGCATCCTCGGCGGCGCCGGCGCGGACAGGCTGACGGTCGACGCCGTCTCGTTCGATGGCTCGGCGCCGGTGGTGTCCTTTGACGGACGGGGCGGGATGGACCGCCTCGTGTTCCTGACCGAGCGCGACGCGACCTGGACGGTCGAGAACGACAACGCCGGGCGCGTGAGCGACGGGCAGGTGAGCGCCACCTTCACCTCGGTCGAGACGCTGGAGGGCGCGGCCGACAACAACGACACCTTCATCCTGCTAAACGACGCCTGGCTCGACGGCGGCGTCGTCGGCGGCGACCGCGGCTTCGACATCCTCGAGACCGAGGGAACGCAGATCGGCGACTTCGTCTATCAGGTAGCGGGCCCGGACTCGGGCACGCTGATCCGCGACGGCCGGGCGCTGTTCTTCGACGGGCTGGAACCCATCGTCATCAATCCCTCCTCGGGCAACGTCCTGATCGACCTCAGGGACGGCGACCAGACCGCGACGCTGTCCACCACATCGGGCGGGCGCTTCCTGCTGTCGGGCAGCGGGTTCGAGGAGATCGAGTTCACGGCGACGAACTCGATCCGCATCCTGGGCGGCGAGGGGTTCGATTCGGTCACGGTGGCGGGCTTCCTGCCCGGCTACACGGGCTCGCTGCACATCGAGGCCGAAACGATCACGGTCAACGCGGGTGTCTCGATCGGCGCCGCGGCGAACCGGCTGTCGTCGGTCTCTCTCATCGCCGACGCAGGCGCGCTCAGCACCGGGTCGGGCAATGTGACGGCGACGGCAGCGCTGGACGTGCGCGGCGCGATCAACGCAAGCGGTCTCGTCACCCTCGCCGCCACCGCCGGCGCCGAGAGCCGCAACCCGGGCGGGGCGGCGGGCAACCCGCTCCTCGCAGGCGGCGTCAACGTCACCGGCAGCGCGACGGCGACCGCCACGGTGCATGGCAGCGCGGTCATCAACGCAGGCGCCTTCCTGCTGGAGGCCGCGACCGACCTCACCCTGAGCCAGACGCGCACGCAGGCGCTCGCCGCGGGCATCACGCTGGACGCCGCCACCGTCACCCGGGCCGAGATCGTGAACGGCGCACGCCTCGCCGTGGGCAGCGTCGGCATCGGCGTCGACGACCTGAGCACGCTGGTGCGGGCGACCGACACCATCACGCTGAACGCCGACCTCTCCGAGGGCGCGGCGGCGCAGATCGTCGCGGCCGCCGCGAGCCTCGGCGGGCTGACGGGCGACGGCTTCTCCGTGCTCGTCAACGAGATCGACCTGTCGCGCGACACGCAGGCCCTGATCGGTGCGGCCACGATCACCTCGGGCGGGGCGATGGCGGTGCGGGCGGCCAACGACGGCAGCGTGTCCAACCGGGTGAACTCCGGCCTCGTGGGCGTGACGCTGACGGACGTCAGGCAGGACCGGGTGCTGGCGCGGGTCACGGGCGCCGTGCTGCAGGCCGCCGCGCTGGGGGTGGAGGCGCGCAACGGCACGGTCTTCGAGTCGCGCTCGAAGGTGGCGACGAACAGCCTGGTGGGGTCGACCACGGCGCGCATCGACGCCGCGGCCGTCTCCGCGACCGGGCCGGGCGGGGTGTCGGTGCTCGCGCATGACATTGTTCGCTACACGGTGCGCTCGGCCGATTTCAACCTGAACGCGGCGATCTCGCCGATCAGCATGGCCTTCGGCGTGGCCGCGGGCGTCAACAAGGTGGCCAAGCCCGTCACCGCCGCCATCGAGGGCGGCACGGTGCGGGCCGATGCCGGCCCGGTGAGCGTGCGCGCGCTCTCGGACATGCGGCTCGAGGCGGTGTCCGAGGCGCTGGTGGTGACCGGGCCGGGGGTGAACTTCGACGCGAGGAACTTCAGCTTCGGCGGAACGATGGCGTCGAACGAGCTGCGCGGCGACGTGACGGCGCTGATCCGCAACGCCGACGTCACCGCGACCGGAGCTATGGGCGACGTCGTGGTGGAAGCCCGAAGCGGGGCGACCATCGACGCGCTGACGCAGGCGACGACGCAGGTCACGGGCGGCGAGAACGCCGCCGTGGGCATCGCGGTCGCCATCAACTTCCTCGGCCTGAACGTGGCCAATGTCGCCGGGGCGCTGCTCGATGCGCTGGTGGGCGCCACGCTCGGCGCCACGCAGGACAGCCAGGACGTGGTCGCCTCGATCGAGGGCGGGCGGGTGAACGCGGGCCGAGACGTGCGCGTCGCCGCCGAGGCCGATGGGCTGGTCAACGCCACCACCTCGAACGCGGCGAAGTCGGCGGCCGGTGGCGATCCGTTCTTCGACAAGGCGGGGCTGGGGGCGGCGGGCATCCTTGCGTCGAACCGGCTGGTGGCTGCGACGCGGGCCACGGTGCGCGACGTGGAGATGCTGGCGGCGGGCGGTGACGTCGACGTGACGGCGAAAAATGCGGCGACGATCAATTCCAACATCCGGCTGGTCGCCTCGTCGATCACGACCAATGATGGCGGGCTGACGCAGCTCGAGACGGCGATCTCGTCGGCGCTGCCGTTCGATTTCGAGACGGATGGGGTCACGGACCAGACGGTCAATCTTTCCTTCGGGCAGCGCGTCCGCCTGACGGGCGACTACGAGGAGGTGAGGGGCGCTGGCACGCCCGCGTCGATCTATCGCTTCATGGGCGCCTCGGCGACCGGCGTGAACCTGGCCACGACCGACTTCACCGACCTCGATCTCTGGGCCGAGGCGCCGGAGACGAACATCCTGCCCACCGGCGCCAACATCACCAAGTCGAGTTCGGTGGCCATCGGCATCACCATCGCCCGCAACGAGCTGACGACCAGCACGACCGCCGAGGTCGTCGCCTCGACGCTGGGGGCGGGCGGCGACATCGCCGTGCGCGCCGAGGAGGCGGCGACCATCCTCGCCGAGGCCGACAGCGGCGTCGAGAGTTCGGGGGGCAGCAGCATCACGGGCGAGGGGACGTCGCTGGCCGTGAACGGGCTGATCGCCTTCAACACGGTGCGCAACAAGGCCTCGGCTATCGTTTCGGGCAGCGACCTGACGGCGGGCGGCGCGATCGGTGTCGAGGCGCTCAACAGCGGGCTGCTCGACGCCACGGTGCACATGGCGACCACCTCGGCGGGCGACGGTGTGGGCGTGGTGCTCGCCTTCAACACCGTCGGCTATGCGCCGACCAACCTCGGATTCCAGGTGCTGGATGCGATCCTCGGGACCAGCTTCGGCCCGGCCGATCCCTCTGTCGTGCTGGCCGAGGTGAGCGACAGCACACTGACGGCCGGCGGCGCGATCACCGTCACGGCCGAGAACGCGGCCACGCTGAAGGCGCTGATCGACACGCAGGCCACGTCGTTCTCGGCGGCGGCGCAGGGCGCGAGCGCGATGTCTGCCTCGGGCGTGCTGGCCTCGAACATGGTGGCGGCGGGGGCCCGCGCGGCGCTGATCGACACCAATCCCGCGAACGGGCGCATGGCCGTGAACGGCGCCGCGCTGACGGTCGAGGCGCGCGAGGCGGCGACGCTGATCTCGGAGACGCTCCTCGTCACGGGCGCGCGGCGGGTCAACGACCTCGGGACGGGGCTGATCAACAGCCTCGCGCAGGCGCTTCTCGACAGCTACGGCTACACCACCCGCTCGGGCTCGCATGCGCTCAAGTTCGGCGAACGCGTCCGCGTCGCCTCCGACTTCACCGGCTCGGGCGAGGCGGGCCGCGTCTATCAGTTCATGGGCGCCGACATGGCGTCGGCCGTCGACCTGGCGACGGTGAACTATTCCGACCTCGACCTCTGGAAGCCGCTGGACGAGACCAACGTCATCCCCTCGGGCATCGCCTCGGCGCTGGTCAAGGGCTTCGGCCTCGACAACGGTTCGGCCAAATCCTACGCGGTGCTGGTCAGCCGCAACGACCTGGAGGGCGGCGCCGAGGCGGTGGTCGAGAACGTCGCCGTGGACGTCACGGGCGACGTGGCGGTGCGCGCCGACGCGGCCGCGGTGATGGTCGCCAACGAGGCCTCGCAGGTTTCGGGCGGCAACTCGATCGGCGGCATCCTCGCCAACAACCAGCTGCTGGGGTCGGCCACCGCGCGCATCACCGACAGCACGGTCCGGGCAGGCGGCGACGTGCGCGTGGAGGCCTTCAACCTCGCGCAGCTGACGGCCCGCACGCTGACCGAGATGACGGTGGCGGGGGACGGCGTCAGCGTCGTGATCGCGATGAACGCGGTCGGCTTCGACGCATCGAACATGGTCTTCCAGCTGATCGACGCGCTGCTGGGCTCGGACTATCTGATCGAGGCGAAGCCGGTCAGCGCCTCGGCCTACATCGAGAACACGGTGGTCGAGGCGGGTGGCGCGGTGTCGGTGACGGCCGAGTCGCGCGAGGTCCTGTTCTCGCTCGACGAGGAATTCGCGCAGAAGCTCGACGATGCCGCGATCGAGGACGTGGACGACGCCGACGCGGCGCTCGACGCCGAATACCTCGAGGCCATCAGGGCCGCGCTGGAGGCCGGCGGGCTGGAGGTCGAGGGCGGCGTCACGGTGCGGATGCTCGCGCCGGACGCCTTCTGGTATGTGACCGACGAGAGCGGCCGCAGCTGGCAGATCCGGCGCGTGGGCACGTCGCTCGAGGTGGCGAACGTCAACATCGTCGATGCGGTGGTGGGCAACGAGGTCGCCTCGAACGCCAGGAACGACCGCGTGCTTGTTGACCGGCTTTTCGAGCAGGACAGGATCGCCAGGTCCGAAAAGCCCGACCAGAAGCTGAAATACGGCGCGAACGGCATGGCCGCGGGCGGAACGCTGGCGGCCAACCGCATCAACAGCGAGACCCGCGCCTTCATCCGCGCGGCGACGCATGATTTTCTGACCACCGACATCGCGCCGGAACTCGACCGCGGCGACCGGGTGAAGTTCGGCGACCGCATCTTCGAATATGTGGGCGCGCCGCAGCTGATCGAACGGGCCTTCGAATACGCCACCAAGACGGTGATCGAAGGCATCCTGCGCGATCCGTCCGAGCCGGTCGGCCCTGCGAGCCTCGAGACCGGCGACCGTATCCGGCTGGGGCAGGATGTGGGTGCGTTCAGCTCGGGCGACATCCTGCGATATACCGGCCCGCGGCGGACGGCGGCGGACCCGGAGGTCGGGATCGACCTTGCGGCGCTGGTGGCGGCGCAGCCGACCCAGTTCGTGAAGATCAACGCGCCCCGCAACGTGGTGCTGACCAACGCCGTGCAGTCCTATGCCACTTCCGCCAATTGGCGCGAGGTTGCCGCGCAGGGCGCGGGCACGATCACCGCGGGTGGCGGCGTCGCGGTGCAGGCGGCCGACAGCGCCAACATCATCGCCGACATCTCGCTCGGCCTCACCTCGGTCGTCACGAACAACCTCGACGCCTTCAAGCAGCTCGCGGTCAACCTGGCCGAGCGGGACTACGACTTCACCACGCGCTCGGGCGTGCAGACGCTGACGGGCGGCGAGCGGGTGCGCATCGGGGCGGGCTTTGCCGGCACGGTGGATGGCGGCCCGGCGCAGCGCGGCAAGGTCTATCAGTATCTGGGCGGCGCGCCGCTGACGGCTGATCTGAACACCCTCGTGATCAGCACCGCCTCGGGGCTGTGGCGCGACGTCACCGCGCAGGAGAACCTGATCGAGGACCTGTTCCCGAACTTCGGCAACCTCGCGGAGTCGAACTCGCGCGCCGTGGGCGGCATGATCGTCGTGAACGACGCCCGCGGCCGGGTGGTGTCCTTCATCGAGCAGGTGACGGTCACGGCCGGTGGCGACGTCACGGTGACGGCGGACGCCGCAACGACGATTCTCGCCTCGCTCCTGTCCAACGTCTCGTCCTCGGGCGGCAGCGCCTGGGGCACGGGCACATCGCTCGCGGTCAACGCGCAGATCGCCACCAACAAGGTGTTGTCCACGGCCGAGGCCGCGATCCGCGACGCCACCGTCAATGCCGACGGCTCGGTGCGGGTCGAGGCGGTGAACGCCGCGATCCTGGATGCCCGGCTCAGCCCCTCGACCGACTCGGGCGACACCGCCGTGTCGGTCTCGCTCGCGTTCAACTCGATCGGCTGGAGGGCGACGAACATCCTGTTCGAGGCCATCGACGCCTTCCTCGGCGATCCGCTGATCTCGGAGCGCGCCTTCAATGGCGAGGCGCCCGCGCTGGCGCGTGCCACCATCAAGAACAGCAGCATCGATGCGGACGGCGACATAACCGTCGCCGCCACCTCGGCGGAGCTGTTGAACGCGACGCTGTCGAACGCCACCGTCTCGGCGGCCTCGGCGCTGAAGGACGCTTCGGGCAAGTCGATCGGCGTGGCGCTGGCCAGCAACAAGGTCAGCGCGCGGGCCGAGGCGCTCGTGGACGACAGCGACCTCACGGCCGGCGGAGACATCGTCATCGAGGCCGACGACGACCTGCGGATGTTCTCGAACGCCAAGCTGGTGAGCGAGTCCTCCACCTCGAACGACGGCGGTGCGTCGGTCCTGCAGGAGACGCTGAACGCGGTCGTGCCGGTCGATTGGGTCGCCAGCAACCGGGCGAATGTGGTGGATCTGCGGTTCGGCGATCTGGTGCGCACCTCGCGCGACTGGGAAGGGCCGGGCGGCGATCCGCTGACCGTCTATGTCTATCTCGGCAACCCCGTGGACGGCGCCGGCGTGGATCTGTCGGGCGTCGATTTCAGCGACACCGACTTCTGGAAGCCGCATTCGGTCACCAGCATCGTGCCCGAGGGTCTGAACTTCTCGGATTCCGACAGCACCGGCGTGTCGGCGCTGATGATCTACAACGAGGTGCGCGGCGGGGCCGAGGCGCGCGCGACCGGCGGCGCGCTGGATGCGGGCGGTGAGATCAAGATCGCCGCGACCGAGAACGCGCTGCTGGTGGCGACGACGGATTCGGTCGCCAGCTCGGATGGTGGCGATGCCTTCGGCGAGGGGGATTCCACCACCGTCAGCGGCGTTGTGGCGACGAACCTGTTGCTGGCCACCGCCCGGGCCTTTGCCCGCGACGCGGACCTGACTGCGGGCGGCGACGTGACGGTCGAGGCCGCCAACACCGCCGCGATGATCGCCACGACCGGCGCCGTGGCCGACACCGCCGGCACCGGCGTGGGTGTGACCGTCGCGCTCAACTCGATGGGCTGGGCGCCGTCCTCGACCTTCATCCAGCTTCTGGACGCGCTCCTCGGCGATCCGCTCCTCTCGAACGCCTACAACGGCGAGCGCCCGGTCATGGCCGAGGCGTGGATCGAGGATACGCCGGTCGAAGCCGGCGGCGATCTCGTGGTGCGTGCGGTCAACGATGCGACGGTGATCGCCACCACCACCAACGAGACGACCTCGATCGCGGTGACGCTGAAGGACACCGGCGGCGCCGCGGTGGGCGCGGTGGTCGCGCTGAACCGCGTCTCGGCCGGGGCGCGGGCCGAGATCCTCGGCGCGGGCACGGTCGATGCCGCCTCGGTGCTGGTCGAGGCCGACGACACCGCCGCCATCGACGCCACCAACACGCTGGAGCTCTACACCCTCGCCGTGGGCGACGCGGGCATCGGCCTCGTGCTGGGCAAGATCGACGAGCTCATCAACGAGTACGCCTTCACCACCAAGTCGGGCCGGCAGTTCGTGTTCAACGGCCAGAAGGTGCTGGCGGCCTCGGACATCGGCGCGCGCGGGACCGCGGGCGAACTCTATCTCTATATCGGCGCGTCGGGCTTCGTCGATTTCGGCACGACCAACCTCAATGACGCCAGCCTCTGGCGCCGGGTCGATCCGGTCAACCTCGAGTCGCTGATCCCGCCGGGGATCAACCTCAATATCGGCGACGCCGACGCCACGGCGGCCGGCGGCATGGTGGCGGTCAACGACGTGCGGGCGCGGGTGCGCGCCACCATCGCCGACACCACCGTGCGCAGCAGCGGCGACGTCACCGTCACCGCGACAGAGCGCGCCGGCATCGAGGTCCTGAACGAGGGCTACTCCAAGGCCGACGGCGGCAGCTTCTTCAAGGGCGGTTCGACGACGCTGGCGATCTCGGGCATCATCGCCACCAACCTCGTGCAGGCCGAGGCCCAGGCGACGATCAGCAACAGCACGGTCCAGGCGGACGGGTCCGTCCTCGTGGGCGCCTACAACGACGCGCGCATCCTCTCGACCGTCGATGTCGAGGTGATCGCCGAGGGCGGCGGCACCTCCATCGGCATCGGCGTGGCGCTGGCCTTCAACTCGATCGGGATCGAGAGCCAGAACTTCCTGTTCAACGCCGCCGACGCCTTCCTCGGCGCGATCGGGGTGGACGCCACCATCGCCAACACGAAGCCCGTGCTGGCGCGGGCGCTCATCACCGGCGGCAGCGTCACGGCCGATGCGGTCGAGGTCGAGGCGGAGACCTCGATGACCATCGAGGCGGTGATCGCCAACGCCGCGCTGGCGACCTCGGTGTCGCTGAAGGACAACACCACCGTCACGGTCGCGCCGATCATCGCGCTGAACCGGGGTGCGGCCAAGGCCGAGGCGCTGATCGGCGGCGCCGCGAGCATCACCGCGCGCACGGGCGACGTGCGCGTGGAAGCGACGGACATCTCGCAGATCGACGCCGACGCCCGCTCGTCGGCGATCTCGGCGAGCGTGGGCGTGGGCAAGGGCAAGGCCATCGGTGTGGCCGCGGTGATCGTGCGCAACGAGATCGCCTCGGACGTGACGGCGCGGATCAGCGGTACGGCCGCAGCCGCGACGTCGGTGACGGCGCGGTTGGGGGTGATCGACGTGCTGGCCCGGCAGGAGGCGCGCATCGATGCCGTGGCGGCGGCGGCGGCCGTGTCCTTCTCGGCGTCGGCCAACGGCAGCCTGACGGTGTCGGGCGGGGGGGTGCTTGCGGGCAACGCCATCCTCGGCTCGACGCGGGCGCAGGTTGCCGACGCCGTGCTGACCGCGCTCGGCGTCAACGTGCATGCGGAGAGCACCGCCGAGATCACGGCGCGCGTGGTGGCGGTCGCGGCCTCGGCTTCGCTGGCGGCCGACAAGGGGACGGCGGTTGCGGTGGGCATCGCGGTGGTCGACAACAGCATCGGCTGGGCGCGCGCGGGCGTGGCGCATCAGCTGACCAGCGACCAGACCGGCGTGCGCAGCGTGGCGCCGGGCCAGATCGTGCGC
>RECW01000153.1 GCA_007693835.1 Paracoccaceae bacterium
TCCTCTTCCACATGATCGCCTCAGGCCCCCGCCCCGTCGCGCCGTTCTCGCACGCGACCGAGGCGGGCGGCTGGGTGTTCCTGACCGGCCAGATGCCGACGGACCCCGCCGCCCCCGACGCGGCCCTTCCGCAAGGAATCGCGGCGCAGACGCGGCGGGTGATGGAGAACCTGAAGATCGTGCTCGCCGGGCTCGGCCTCGGGCTGGAGCATGTCGCGCAGGCCCGCGCCTACCTGACGGACTTCGAGCGCGACTACGCCGCCTTCAACGAGACCTGGCGCAGCTTCTTCCCGCCCGACCGCCTGCCCGCCCGCACCACCATCGGCGTCACCGCGCTGGCCGTCGGCGCGCTGGTCGAGGTCGACATGATCGCGCGTCGGCCGGGGTGAGGCGCCAGCGCGCGGCTTGCGGCCCCGACTAGGCGGTCATGCGGTCTTCGCGGCCTCCAGCCCCAACTCCTCCACCATGGCGGCGCGCATCAGGAACTTCTGCGCCTTGCCGGTCACGGTCATCGGCAGGTCGGTCCTGAAACGGACGTAGCGGGGCGTCTTGTAGTGGGCGAGGCGCTCGCGGCAGAAGGCGCGGATGTTCTCCTCCGTCGCCTCGGCGCCCGGCCGGAGCACGATCCAGGCGCAGATCTCCTCGCCGTATTTCGGGTCGGGCACGCCGAACACCTGCGCGATCTGCACGGCGGGGTGGGCGTAGAGATGCTCCTCGATCTCGCGCGGGTAGACGTTCTCGCCGCCGCGGATCAGCATGTCCTTCACCCGGCCGACGATGTTGCAGTACCCCTCGGCGTCGATCGCGGCGAGATCGCCCGTGTGCATCCAGCCCTCGGCGTCGATGGCCTCGGCGGTCTTCTCCGGCTCGTCCCAGTAGCCCTGCATCACCGAATAGCCGCGGGTGCAGAGTTCGCCGGTCTCGCCCACGCCCACCGTCTCGCCCATCGCGTCGATCAGCTTGACTTCGAGGTGGGGGTGGATGCGGCCGACCGTCGTCACGCGCTTCTCCAGCGGGTCGTCGACGCCGGACTGGAAGGAGACGGGGCTCGTCTCGGTCATGCCGTAGGCGATGGTGACCTCGTCCATGTGCATCAGCCCGGCCACCTTGCGCATGATCTCGATGGGGCAGGGCGAGCCCGCCATGATGCCGGTGCGCAGAGACGCGAGGTCGAAGCGCGCGAAGTCGGGGTGGTCGAGCATCGCCGAGAACATGGTCGGCACGCCGTAGAGCGCGGTGCAGCGCTCGGCGGCCACGGCCGTCAGCGTGGCCAGCGGGTCGAAGCCTTCGCCGGGGAAGACCATCGTCGCGCCCTTGGTCACGCAGCCCAGCACGCCCATCACCATGCCGAAGCAGTGGTAGAGCGGCACGGGGATGCAGAGGCGGTCTGCCTCCGTCAGCCGCATGCCGTCGGTGACGAACCGCGCGTTGTTGACGATGTTGCGGTGGGTCAGCGTCGCGCCCTTCGGCAGCCCGGTGGTGCCGGAGGTGAACTGGATGTTGATCGGGTCCGCGGCGTCGAGCCCGGCCGTGATCGCGTCGAGGCGCGCGGGGTCGGCGGCGGCGCCGGCGAGGTCGTCGAAGCGCAGCATCCCCGGCGCCGAGCCTGCGCCCATGCGGATCACGGCGCGGAGCGCCGGCAGCTTCGCGGCCCGGAGCGCGCCGGGGGCGCAGTCGGCGAGTTCGGGCGCGAGGGCGGCGATCATCGCGGGGTAGTCGGAGGTCTTGAAGCCGTCGGCCAGCACCAGCGCCTTGCAGCCCACCTTGGCGAGGGCGAACGCCAGCTCGCCGACGCGGTAGGCGGGGTTCACGTTGACGAGGATCGCGCCGATCCGCGCGGTGGCGAACTGGGTCAGCACCCATTCGGGCCGGTTCGGCGACCATATCCCCACCCGGTCGCCCTTGCCGACGCCGAGGTCGAGCAGCCCCGTGGCCAGCGCGTCGACCGCCGCGGAAAGCGCGGTCCAGGTCAGGCGCAGGCCCCGGTCGGCGAAGATCGCGGCCTCGCGGTCGGGGTATGCGGCTGTCGTGCGGGCGAGCAGCGCCGGGATGGTCAGGTCGAGCAGCGGCGCGTCCGTCGCGCCCGTCACATGCGCGCGGCCGCCGGCCCCGGGCGCGGCGTGCGGGGTCATCGACGCCTCGTCGGCGCGAGCGGGGGCCTGTGCATCGTCTTCCTCCCCGACGCCGGTTCTCCCGACGCTCCAGCTATTGATTTCTCTCGGTCTTTTCAGCCGAGCGGGCCCCGGCGGCGCTTACCTCGTGTCGCGGTCGGGTCGTGTCAAGCCGCGGCGGGTTCATTCGGCCCCGAGCGGCGCGACGTCCACTTCCACGCTCAGCGCATGGGCGCCGCCGCCGAGCACCACGCCGATGATCGGGCCGACGTCGCCGTAGTCGCGCCCCCAGGCGCAGGTGACGTGCTCGAGCGCCGGCGTCGCGTCGTTGGTGGGGTCGAAGTCGCGCCAGCCGGCGAGCGGGCTCCAGACCGAGGCCCACGCGTGGCTCGCGTCGGCGCCGACCAGCCGGGGCCTGCCTTCGGGCGGGCGCGTCAGCAGATAGCCCGAGACGTAGCGCGCGGGCAGGCCGAGCGCGCGCAGGCAGGCGAGGAACACATGGGCGAAGTCCTGGCAGACGCCCGCGCGCAGGCCGAAGGCCTCCGCGGCCGTGGTGCCGGCGTGGGTGGCGGCGGGATCGTAGGCGAGATCGGCGTTGAGGCGCGTCGTCAGCTCCCGGGCGGCGTCGAGCATCGGGCGGCCGGGGCGGAAGCTCTCGCGGACGTAGTCCTCCAGCGCGTCGTCGGCGCCGGTGAAGCGGGAGGGGAAGGCGAAGGCCGCGGCGTCGAGCGCCTCGGGCCCGCGGGGGCGGGCGACGGCGGCGGCGACGTCCTCCCACGGCGTGCGGTCGAGCGTCGGGGTCGGCGCGGTCAGCGCCACTTCCGAGCGCGCCTCGACGACGAGCGACTCGTGGCTCTCGCGGATCTCCAGCAGGTGCGCGGCGTTGCCGAAGCTGTCGCGCTCGGCGGTCAGGTCGCAGAGGTCCGGCGCGACGTCGAGCGCGAAGCGGCGCAGCCGCTGCAGCGGCGTCTCGCGCGGGGTGACGCGGAGGCGATGCGTCGAGAGGGTGACGGGCTCCGCGTACTGGTAGCGGGTGGTGTGGCGGACGGCGTAGATCATCCGGTCCCCCGCGCGGCCATGACTTCGGTGAGGGCGGGTTCGGCGTGGGCGAAGTAGGCCTTGGCGATCTGGTCGCCGATCCGCTCCAGCGTCGCCTCGGCGTCCGCCAGCAAGGCGGCCAGCGCCGGGCGCGCGCCGGCGTCGTCGACGGCGGCGAGGGGGGCGGCGTCGGCGCAGCGCAGCGCCGTCAGGAGTTGCAGCGTCAGCCGGTGCTCGGGGTTGCGGTAGGGCGTGGGCCGCGGCAGGTCGCCCATCACCTCGTCCATGCGCGCGATCTGGAAGGCGAGGCTGCGCGGGTTGGTCTCGTCGAGCACAAGCAGGTCGATCGCAGGGGCGGCCTCGGGCGTGGTGAGGTAGCGCGAGCGGTAGGCGAAGAAGCTGTCGCAAAGCTGGAGCATGGCGTAGAGCGCGGCGGACTCGTTCGGCCGCTGCTCGGCCACGAGCGCCGAGAACATCGCCGCCACCGCCTGCGCGCGCTCGACGCGCCGGCCGAGTTCGAGAAAGCGCCACGCGAAGTTCCGCGTCATGTTCTCGTGGCTGGCGCCGGCGAAGGCCGCGAGGCTGCGGATCGCCCCGTCCACCGGGCCGGCGAGGGAGAGGGCGCGGCCGGGCTCGGGCGCGCCGCGCCACACCGGGTCGGCCGCCAGCGCGCTGACGTCGCGCCAGGCGTCGCGCGAGAGGTGGGCGCGGGTGGCGTTGGCGTTCCAGTAGGCCGCGTCCAGCGTGCGGCCGAGGCCGAGCGGTTGGCCGGGGTCGAGCGCCAGGCGGGCGATGCGCGCGCGGGCGGCGGCGAGGGTCTGCGCCGGCGCCGGGTCTTCGAGGCGCAGCGACAGCAGACGGTGCAGGAGTTCGGGGTCGCGGTCGGGGGCCGAGGCGTCGATCATCCGCTCGATCACGGTCTTCAGCACGCGCAGGATCGCCTCGGCGCGCTCGGCGTTGCGCCCGAGCCAGAACAGGTTGTCGGCCACCCGGCTCAGCAGGTCGCGCCCCGTGCGGCGCAGATGCGCGGTGCGCCGGCGGCGCGACAGCAGCGCCGTTGCGGCCGTCTGCGGGACGACCGCGGCGGCGGCCGGGTCGCCGACCACCCAGACGTCCTTGGCGGCGCCGTCCCACGGCAGGGCGTCAAGGCCGCGGTCCGGCGGCGCGGTCATGGCGAGCCCGCCCGGCATCGCCCTCCAGCCTTCCCCCCCGCAGGTGGCGAACAGGCGCACGGCCCACGACGCGGGCGCGAGCCCCCCGCCTGTCGCGCCGCCCGCCGCCCCGTCCAGCAGCGCGGGCGTGGTGACGGACTCCACCGCGCCGCGCGCCACCCAGTTCCAGCCCTCGCGCGCGAGCCGACGCGCAAGCGCCGCAGCGTCGGTCTGCGCGGCCGCGACAGGCGCGCCACCGGGGCGGGCGACGGCGCGCAACGGCGTGAGTCGCCACGCCTCGGGCGCGGCGAGGAAGGCGTCGCGGGCCGCCGGCTCGCCGAGCCAGAGACAGGGAGCCTCGGCCAGCACAGGCTCCTCGCCGAGCAGGCTGCGGGTGAGCGCCGCCGAGAACGGCGCGAGCGCCCGCCCGTCGAGCACGCCCGCGCCGACCGCGTTGGCGAAAACCACCCGCCCGAGCCGCGCCGCGCGAAGCGCCCCCGCGGGCGCCGCTGCGCCCGCACCGGGGGTGTAGAGCGGGTCGACGCCGAGCGACGGCACCGAGCGCAGCACCACGTCGAGCCGGCGCAGGCCCTCCAGCGTCTTGACGTGCAACTCGCCCTCGCGGACGGCGAGGTCGCCCGGTTCCACCAGCGTCAGCCCGAGGTATCGCGCCAGATAGGCGTGGCTGAAATAGGCGGGGTCCGTGGGGCCCGGCGTCAGCAGGGCGATGCGGCCCTCGATGCCGGTCTCCTCCTCCAGCCCCTCCTGCAGCCGCGCGAAGTGGCCGGCGAGCCGGCGCACGCCCGCCTCGACGAAAAGCTCCGGCGCCGCCTGCGCCAGGGCCACGCGGTTGGCCAGCGCGAATCCATGGCCTTCCGGGCGGTCCACATGGTCGTCGAGCACCACCCAGCGCCCGTCGGCGGTGCGGGCGACGTCGACGGCGTAGCGGAACAGGCGCCGCCGTGGCGGCCGGTCCCACCGCGCGGCGTCGCGCACGAAGGCGGCGGCGCCGAAGGCGAGGCTCGCCGGCAAAGCGCCGGTCGCGATCAGGTTCTGCGCGCCGTAGAGATCCTTGAGCACAAGCTCGATCAGCCGCGCGCGCTGCACCAGCCCCGCCGAGAGCGTGGTCCACTCCGCCGCCGAGATCACCACAGGCGCCGGATCGAAGCGCCACGGCGCATGCTCGCGGCCGGCGTCTAGGTGGGGGTTGTAGGAAAGCCCCGCCTCGTCGAGCTGACGGCGGGCGTCGGCCGCGATGCGCCCGCGCGCCACGCCGCTCGCCCCGAACCACGCCTCGGCGAAGGCCGCCCAGGCCGGGCGCACCATGCCTTCGGCTGAGACCATCGCGTCGGTGCGGCCGTCGAGAGGCGTGTAGGGGTGTGGCGCCGGCGTCGCTGAGTGTTCGTTCATGATGCCGGAAACGCCCGCCCCGCGCCGCCCGCCGCCGTACGGGCCGCTGCGAGACTAGCGGCGGCTGCGACCGCGCGACAAGGGTCGCGCGTCAGCCGGCGCCGTCGATGCGGCGAATCACGGTCTCGACGAGATGCGCCGTCGCGCCGACGGCGAGGGCCACAAGCGCGGCGCCGGCCAGCGCCGATCCGGGGTCCGCCGCGAAACCTGCGAACGCCTTGGGCGCGAGCCACGCCACCGGGCCGGAGCCGAACAGCGCGAGCGCGATCGTCGTCGCCGCGACGCCGCCCAGCAGGGCGAACACGGCGCCGAGCCGCCCGGAGCGACCGAACATCGAGGCCGTCGCCGCCCCGGCGACGGCGCCGCAGATCGCCGCCTCGCTCCAGAGCAGCCAGCCCACCGGCGAGTGCGCCCCCTTCGCCGACGTGAGGACGACGCTGGCCACCAAAGCCGCCGAAGCCGCGCCCCAGAGCGCCATGCGCCCGCGTTTCCGCAGTTTCATCGACCACCCTCCTGCCGTCGCCCCTCAAGGGCGCGACTGCGATACGTGATAGTGCGCCTTTCCGGGCAGTTTTTCAGCCCCCTGCGACATCTATGACCTTTTCGTGACCGATCAAACACAGCGCGGCGCGACGCGCCATGCGGTTGCGCGGCCGGCGCGCGCGGGCTAAGCGCGCCCGATGGCGCGTATCTGGCTGCTCAACGGTCCCAATCTGAACCTGCTCGGCGTGCGCGAGCCGGCGGTCTACGGGCGCGCGACGCTCGCCGACTGCGAGGCGCTGGCCCGCGCGCGGGCCGGGGCGCTGGGCGCGACGCTCGACTTCCGCCAGTCGAATCACGAGGGCGTGCTGGTCGACTGGATACAGGCGGCGCGCGACGGCGCCGACGCGCTGATCCTGAACGCCGGCGCCTACACGCACACGTCCGTGGCGATCCACGACGCGCTGAAGGCGTTCGAGGGGCCGGTGATCGAACTGCACCTGTCGAATCCGCACGCGCGCGAGCCGTTCCGCCATCGCTCCTTCGTCGGGCCGGTCGCGCGGGGCGTGATCGCAGGGTTCGGCGCGCAGGGCTACGCGCTGGCGGTCGACGCGGCGGCCGGGTTGCTGGGCGGCTGAAGGACCGCGCGTCCGCCGCCGTCTGGCGGGGCGCCGCGGCGATTGCTACATATCGGCGACGAAAAATTAACGGCTGCAGGGAGAGCGCCGATGGCCGACATCGATGCATCGCGCGCGCCTGCGCGCGACGTGGCGCGCGCCTGGGCGGTGCACGCCTTCACCGCTTCCGGCGCCGTGCTCGGCTTTCTGGCCGTGATCGCGGTGCTGGAGGGCGACCGGCTGGCCGCGTTCCTGTGGCTTGGCCTCGCGCTGCTGGTCGACGGGATCGACGGCACGCTGGCCCGTCGCGCCCGGGTCCGGGAAGTCACGCCGCAGGTCGACGGCGCGACGCTCGACAACGTGATCGACTATTTCAATTACGTCGCCGTGCCGGCGCTGATGATCTACTGGTTCGGCATGGTGCCGGAAGGCTGGAACATCATCGCCTCCGCCGCGATCATGGGCGTCAGCACCTACACCTTCGCCAACGTCGGCATGAAGACCACCGATTACTACTTCGTCGGTTTTCCGGCGGTGTGGAGTCTGGTGGTGCTGTATTTCCACGTGCTGCAGACCGACCCGTGGACCAATCTCGCCGTGATCGCGCTCTGCGCGGCGCTGACCTTCGCGCCGCTGAAGTACGTCCACCCGCTGCGGGTGCGCGACTGGCGGCGCATGACGGTCACGATGACGGTGCTGTGGGCGGCGACGTCGCTGCGGCTCGTGCTGGTCGACGGCGAGGAGAACCGGATCAGCGAAGCCTCGCCGCTGGTGTTCTGGCTTTGGATCGGCGCGTCGGTCTACTTCGCCGCGCTTTCCGCGTGGCGGTCGCTGCGGCCCGACCCGACGGCCTGACCGCAGCCGGCGCTCAGTCGGCGTGCTCCAGCGCGGTCGCGATGTAGATCTCCCGCAAACGCCGCGCCACCGGACCGGGCTTGCCGTCGCCGAGCGTCACCCCGTCGATCTCCACCACCGGCGTCACGAAGGCCGAGGCCGCCGTCATGAACGCCTCCGCCGCCTCCTGCGCTTCGGCGATGGTGAACGGGCGCTCCTCGACCTTCATCTGCGCCTCCGCCGCGAGGCGCAGCACGGAGGCGCGGGTGATGCCGTGGAGGATCTCGGTCGAGAGGTGGCGGGTGACGATCGTGCCGTCCTTGGTCACGATGTAGGCGTTGTTCGAGGTGCCTTCGGTCACGAAGCCGTCCTGCACCATCCAGGCGTCGTGGGCGCCGGCGGCCTTGGCCCTCATCTTCATCAGCGAAGGCGCGAGAAGCTGCACCGTCTTGATGTCGCGCCGCGCCCAGCGCCAGTCGGGCGTGGAGATCACGCGGATCCCGAGGCGCGAGCTGTCGGTGTCCTCGATCTTTCTCTCCTGGGTGAACATCACCAGCGTGGGCGTCGCGTCCTCGGGAAAGGCGAAGTCGCGGTCGGCGGCGCCGCGGGTCACCTGCACGTAGACCATGCCTTCGTAGACGTCGTTGCGGGCGACGAGCTCCTTCATCAGCGCCGCGATCTCCTCCACCGGGCAGGGCGGGGGCATCTGGAGTTCGCGCATCGAGCGTTCGAGGCGGGCCATGTGGCCCGCGTTCTCTATCAGCTTGCCGTGGAGGATCGGCGTCACCTCGTAGACGCCGTCGGCGAACAGGAAGCCGCGATCGAAGATCGAGACCTTCGCCGCCTCCTCCGGCACGAAGTCTCCGTTGACGTAGACGATGCGGCTCATGCTCTCATCCCCAAAGCGCAGGCGTCGGAGGATGCACCCCCGCCGCGTCGTAGACCAGTCCATGCGCGCGGTCGGCCGACAGCAGCAGCGGCCCGTCGAGGTCGACCAGCGCCGCGCCCTGCGCGACCAGCGTCGCCGGCGCCATGGCGAGCGAGGTCGCCAGCATGCAGCCCACCATCACGCGGAACCCCGCCGCCTCCGCCGCCGCCTTCAACGCCAGCGCCTCGGTCAGCCCGCCGGTCTTGTCGAGCTTGACGTTGACGTAATCGTACCGGCCAGCGAGCGCGGGCAATGAGGCGCGATCGTGGCAGCTCTCGTCGGCGCAGACCGGCAGCGGGCGGGCGAGACCGTCGAGCGCCGCGTCCGCGCCGGCGGGCAAGGGCTGCTCGACCATGGCGACGCCGAGGGCGACCATCTCCGGGGCCAGCGCCGCGTAGCCGGCCGCCGTCCAGCCCTCGTTGGCGTCGACGATCAGAGTCGCCTCGGGCGCGCCCGCGCGCACGGCGCGCAGGCGTTCGAGGTCGCCCTCGCCGCCGAGCTTGATCTTCAGGAGCGGGCGGTGCGCGTTCTCCGCCGCCTTGGCGCGCATCGCCTCGGGCGCGGCGAGCGAGAGGGTGAAGGCGGTAGGGACGGCGACGGGTTCGGGCAGGCCGGCGAGCGTCCAGACACGGGCGCCGGCCTTCTTCGCCTCCCAGTCCCAGAACGCGCAGTCGAGGGCGTTGCGGGCGGCGCCGGCCGGCATGGCGCTCTGCAAGGCCGCGCGGTCGAGGCCGTCGGCGACGAGGGGCGCCATGGCTTCGAGGGCGGCCATGACGCCTTCCACCGTTTCGCCGTATCGCGCGTAGGGCACGCACTCGCCGCGCCCCGTGGCGCCGTCGCCGGTCAGCGTGGCGGCGACGACCTCGGCGTGGGTGCGCGCCCCGCGCGAGATCGCGAAGCCGCCGGCGATCTCGAACCGCTCCCGCGCGACGGTGAGGCGCAGCGTCATTCCAGGACGTCGACGATGCGCCCGACGCCGGTGCGCACCGGGTCGACCGCCGGCAGGCCGAGACGCGCCTCGATGTCGGCGAGGCAGGCTGCGGCGGCGTCCGCGTCCAGCGCCGCGGTGTTGACGCAGGCCCCGACGAAGCGGGCCGCCGGGTTGGTGAGCTTCGCGGCCGAGAGGCAGGCGGCCATCGTCTCCTCGAGCGAGGGGATCGGGTAGTGCGGCAGCCCGCGCATGTGGGTGCGCGTCGGCTCGTGGCAGATCACCATGGCGTCGGGCTGCGCGCCGTGGATCAGCGCCATGGTGACGCCGGCGAAGGACGGATGGAACAGCGAGCCCTGGCCCTCGATGAAGTCCCAGTGGTCGGGCGGCGCGTCGGGGCTCAGCACTTCGACGGCGCCGGCCATGAAGTCGGCCACCACCGCGTCGAGGGGCACGCCCTCGCCGGTGATGAGGATGCCGGTCTGGCCCGTGGCGCGGAACGCGGAGGCCCGGCCGCGCGCGCGCATCTCGGCGTCGAGCGCCAGCGTCGCGTACATCTTGCCGCACGAGCAGTCGGTGCCGACCGCGAGCAGCCGCTTGCCGGTGCGCTTGGCGCCGCTGGCGATGGGGTAGAGCCGGTCGGGCACCCGGACGTCGTGGAGCGCATGGCCCATGGCGCGCGCGGTCTCGGCGAGGACCGGCACGTCGGCCAGGCGGTTGTGGAGGCCCGCGGCGAGATCAAGCCCGCTTTCGATGGCGGCCTTGAGCACGTCGATCCAAGGATCGGAGATCACGCCGCCGCGGTTGGCGACGCCGACCACCAGCGTCTTGGCGCCTTTGGCGACCGCTTCCTCGATCCCCATGTCGGGCAGCCCGCAGTCGGCGTTGCAGCCGGGCATCCGATACTGGCCGACGCAGTTCTCGGGCCGCCATTGCTTGACGCCGAGGGCGACCTTGGCGGCGAGCATGTCGGGCGCGTCGCCGAGGAACAGGAGGTAAGGGGTCTGCAGGCTCATGGGCGACGCTCCAGGTTTCGGCGTCGATCTTGCCTATGCCGCGTCGCAGCGCAAGCGGCGGTCGCCAAGCCGTTTGACGCGGGGCCTCGGCGGCGCTCAACTTGAGCGATGACCGACTCGTATCCCCGCGACCTGAAAGGCTACGCCGGCAAGCCGCCCGACCCGCGGTGGCCCGGCGGCGCGCGCATCGCCATCCAGATGGTGCTCAACATCGAGGAGGGCGGCGAGAACTGCGTCCTCCACGGCGACGCGGCGTCGGAGGCGTTCCTGTCGGAGATCGTCGGCGCGCAGGCGTGGCCCGGCGAGCGGCACATGTCGATGGAGTCGATCTACGAATACGGCGCCCGCGCCGGCGTCTGGCGCATCCTGGACTTCGCGCGCGCGCGGAACGTGCCGCTGACGCTGTTCACCGTAGCGAGCGCCGCGGCCCGCGCGCCGTGGATCATCGAGCGCGCGCTGAAGGACGGGCACGAGATCGCCTCGCACGGCCTGCGCTGGGTCGACCACCGCGGCATGGCCGAGGACGAGGAGCGCGCGCAGATCGCCGAGGCGATGGAGATCCTCACGCGCCTCTGCGGCGCGCGGCCGGTCGGCTGGTACACCGGCCGCACCTCGGTCAACACGCGCCGGCTGATCGCGGAGCACGGCGGGTTCCTCTACGACGCCGACGACTACTCCGACGACCTGCCGTTCTGGAGCCGCGTCGTTCCCGGCGGGCATCTGGTGGTGCCCTACACCCTCGACGCCAACGACATGCGCTTCGCCACGCCGCAGGGCTTCAACACCGCCGAGCACTTCTACCGCCACCTGCGCGACGCCTTCGACTGCCTCTACGCCGAAGGCGAGACCAGCCCGAAGATGATGTCGGTCGGGCTGCACGCGCGGCTGATCGGGCGGCCGGGGCGGTTCATGGGGCTCAAGCGCTTCGTCGACTACGCGCTGGCCCACGACGGCGTGTGGTTCGCGACGCGGGCCGACATCGCGCGCCACTGGCGTGCGACCCACCCCTACCCCGAAGCCCCGCCGGCATGACGCCGTTCCGCCGCGACCCGCCGAGCGCCCTCGACCGCGGCGGCTTCCTCGCGCGCTACGGCGGCGTCTACGAGCACTCGCCCTGGATCGCGGCTGCGGTGTGGGACGCGGGCGCCGCGCAGGACGCCGTCGAGCCTCTGGCCGAGGCGATGGCGGCGGTGGTCGAGCAGGCGGGCCGCGAGCGCCAGTTCGCGCTGCTGCGCGCCCACCCCGACCTCGCCGGGCGGCTGGCGCTGGCGGGCGAGCTGACCGCCGAGAGCGCGGCCGAGCAGGCGGGCGCCGGCCTCGACCGGTGCTCGCCTGAGGAGCTGGCGCGGTTTCAGAGGTTGAACGGCGCCTACGTCGCCCGGTTCGGCTTTCCGTTCATCATCGCCGTGCGCGGCCTGGATCGGGCCGAGATACTCGACGTCTTCGCCCGGCGAGTCGCGGCGGACCCGGAAGCCGAATTCCGCGAGGCGCTCGACCAGGTGCACCGGATCGCGGCGCTGCGGCTGGAGGCGCTTGCGGCCGAGAGCCCCTGAGGCGCGGCGCCGGACGGAGCCGTCAGCGGGCGCAAGGGCGGACGGGGCTGCGTCGCCCCTTCGGAGAACCGGGATCCGCGCGAGACCCGCCGGCTGACCGAGCGGCGATCACCGGTCCGCTGGTGCGGCAAGTGACGCGCAGGGTGTGGGACCGGCCTCGAACGTCAACGCCGACGGTCTTCCCGGAGAAGGGTGCGCGGAAGATGCGCTGGCGAAGGGCGCCAGCGAAGAACAGCGCATCCGGGCGCTCGCCTGCAAGGCGGGCCAGGAGCCGGAGCTCAGCGACACTGATGTCCGGCGCTGCGTCCACCACGATGTGGTCGTAGAGCGGCGGCTGGGT
>RECW01000175.1 GCA_007693835.1 Paracoccaceae bacterium
CGACCGCATGATCAGCCTGATCGAACTCGGCGAAGTGCTGCCGGACGCCGCGAAGGAAGCCGCATGAGCCGCCAGGCCCCCGCAGCCATATCGGCCACGACGGCGTTCGTGAAGAGCGCGGCGCCGCGGGAGTTCCCGTTCAGCGACCGCGAGTTCGAGAAGATCGCGCGCAAGCTCTACGCGGAGGCGGGCATCGACATGCCCCGTTCGAAGGAGCCGCTGGTCTACTCGCGGCTCGCCAAGCGCATCCGCGCGCTCGGCCTCGACAGTTTCGCAGACTACGTGAAGCTGATCGAGGAGCCGGGGACGGACGAGATCGAGCACATGCTGGTGGCGTTGACCACCAACGTCACGCGGTTCTACCGCGAGCCGCACCATTTCGCCGATCTGAAGTCGCGCCTGATGCCGGCGCTGGCCGAACGCGCCCGGCGCCGGGGCCGGGTGCGGATGTGGTCGGCCGGCTGTTCGTCGGGGCAGGAGCCCTATTCGATGGCGATGACGGTGCTCGACGCCATGCCCGACGCCGGGTCGTTCGACGTCAAGATCCTCGCGACCGACATCAACACCCAGGTGGTGCGCGAGGCGCGCCTCGGCGCCTACCAGCGCGAGGCGCTGAACGGCGCGCCGCAGCCGCTGGTCGAGCGCTACTTCTCAAGGCCCGAGCCGGGGATCCTGCAGGCCGGCGACGAGCTGAAGCGGCTCATCGCGTTCCGCACGCTGAACCTGATGGGCGACTGGCCGATGAAGGGGACCTTCGACGTCGTCTTCTGCCGCAACGTCACGATCTATTTCGACGAGGAGACGCAGGCCCGCCTCTGGAAGCGCATCGCCGACAAGATCGCGCCCGGCGGGCGGCTCTACATCGGCCATTCCGAGCGCGTGAGCGGACCGGCCCTCGACATCCTCTTCACCGACGGCGTGACCGCCTACACGAAGGTGGGCCCGTGATGCGCGCGATCCGGGTTCTTTTCGTCGCCGACGGGCCCCACGCGGGCGGCGCGAGCGCCGCGGCCGTCGGCGCGGACCCGGCCATCGATCTGGTCGCGCGGGCGCCCGACGTCGAGACCGGCGCCGACATGGCGCTCGGCCTCTCGCCCGATGTCGTGCTCGTCTACGCCTCCGCGCCTTCGGGCCCGAGCCGCCGGGCGCTCGAGACGACAGCCGCCGAATGCGGCGCGTCGGTGGTGATCGTCGAGGCCGCCCGCGGCGGCGCGGAAAGCTTCGACGCCCTGCGCCAGCGCGTGAAGGCCGCCGCGAACGGCGTGCGCGCCGCCGACGGCGTGTCGGCCTCCCGCGCCGCCGGCCGACGTCCGGCGCGCCCGGCCCGCCGTCCCGTCGCCGGGGCTTCCGCGAAGCTCATCGCCATCGGCGCCTCCACCGGGGGCGTCGAGGCGCTGGTGCAGGTGTTGTCGGGATTTCCGAAGAACTGCCCGCCCACCGTGGTCGTGCAGCACATGCCGCCCTTCTTCACGACGAGCTTCGCCGCGCGGCTCAACGGCGTCTGCCACCCGACCGTCCACGAGGCGTGGGACGGCGCCCCGCTGGAGCGCGGCGTGATCTACCTCGCCCCGGGCGGGCCGGCGCACCTTGAGGTGCTGTGGAACCCGGTCCGACGGATCCGCCTGCTGGAGACGGAGCCCGTGAACCGTCACCGCCCCTCCGTCGACGTCTGCTTCTTCTCCGTCGCGAAGAACGTCGGGCCCGGCGTGATCGGCGTGCTGCTCACGGGGATGGGGCGGGACGGCGCCGACGGCCTGAAGGCGATGCGCGAGGCCGGCGCGCGCACCATCGCGCAGGACAAGGACACCTCCACCGTCTACGGCATGCCGCGCGCGGCCATCGAGATCGGGGCCGCCGACCGGGGCACGCCGCTTCACCTCATCGCCGGCGCGATCTTCGCGTCCGAAGCCGCGCTCAGGGAGGCCCAGTGATGGCGCTGAAAGACTTGATCGAGATCGCCGTCGTCGACGACACGGCCGTGAGCCGAGGGCTGATCGTCAACGCCCTCGAGGAGATGGGCATCCGCAACATCGAGATCTTCAAGAACGGCGAGGAGGCGCTGGAGCACCTGATGAAGGCGCCGCGCCACCTCGTGATCTCGGACTTCAACATGCCGAAGCTCGACGGGCTGGGGCTGCTGGAGGGGCTGCGCGCCTATGAACCGACCAAGAAGATCGGCTTCGTGCTGGTGACGGGCCGCGGCGACGCCACGCTGATCGAGCGCGGCAAGGCGCTGCACATGAACAACTATCTCGAAAAACCCGTCGACATGCCGAAGATGAAGGCGTGCATCGAGGCCATCGTGGGGTCGCTCGATTGACACAGGCCGTCGCAGACCGTCGGGTGACCGTCATCCAGGGCGAGTGGATCGTGAGCCGCGATCCGCACCTCGTGCTGACGACGATCCTCGGCTCCTGCGTCGCCGCCTGCCTCCGCGACCCAGCGGCGGGCATCGGGGGCATGAACCACTTCCTGCTGCCCGAGACCAAGGAGACCGGCCGCGCCTTCGAAGTCGAGCGCTACGGCGTTCACCTGATGGAGCTTCTGGTGAACGGCCTGCTGAAGGAGGGCGCGCGGCGGGACCGGCTGGAGGCGCGCATCTTCGGCGGCTGCTCCTTCATGGGCGGGCGCTACGCGGTCGGCGCGCGCAACGTCGCTTTCGCCGAGAAGTTCCTCTCGGCCGAAGGCATCCGCCGCGCGGGCGGCAGCACGGGCGGCGAAAAGGGCCGGCGCATCGAGTTCTGGCCCGTCTCCGGCCGGGCGCGGCAGATTTTCCTGAAGTCCGCGCCGCCTGTCGAAAAGCCGGTCCCGCCGCCGACGCCCAAGGGCGGCGACATCGAACTGTTTTGAAAGAGCGCACCATGTCCGCCTCCCACCGTCCGCCGCGTCCGACCCTGCCCCACGGCGCGCTCGACCAGCGCCTTTCGCACCTGTCCGGCGCGGAGGCGAAGCCGATTTCGGAACTGCTGGTCTACGTGGGCTTGGAATTGCGCGCCCTCTGCAAGGCCGCCTACGACGTCGAGGCGGCGGTGGGCGTGCTGATCACGGCGCCCGACGCCCAGCCCGACGGCGCCGCGCACGGGCGGTTGCTGCGGGGCGAGGGGCTGCGCGGGCTGCAGGAGCTCGACCGGCTGATCCAGCACATGGACGGCATCGCCGACTACCTCGGCGCCCTCGCCGAGGCGGCGCAGGACCTCGGCGCGGTGGACCCCACGGCGGCGCGCAAGGTGCTGAAGCTCGCGCGCCTCGCCGACGGGTTGGCGGGGCGGACGCCTGCGTCGGGCGGCGGCGGCGGCGAGGTGGAGCTGCTCTAGCGATCGGCGGGCTGCGCCGCACCGAACGAAACACGGCGAATTCTTGGCGCGGGCGGCCCTTCTCTGATCCCGACGCCCACGCACTTAAGCGCCAGAAAGGCGACGGTCATTGCCGGCGTCGCCTTTTCCGCCCCGCACCCAACGTCTTCGGGGCGAGCGCGCGGCGCCGACCCCCGCACCCATGGCGCCGCGCGCTGACGCCGGCTTCCCGCTCTCGACGGGCAGCCCGGCCGGCGCGGGGCGCGTCGTCACTCGGGGACGTTGAGCATTCGGCCCAGAAACCGCCCGCCGCAGACGTGGACATGCATGTGCGGCACTTCCTGATGGGCGTCGGCGCCGGCGTTCGAGAGCAGGCGCCAGCCGGCGCCGCCGGCGGCCTCGGCGCAGCCGGTCAGTTCGGCGACGCGGCCGACCGCGCGGGTGAAGTCGGCGAGTTCGGCGTCGCTCGCCTCTGCGGCGAAATGGTCGAAGGTGACGTAGGGGCCCTTCGGGATCACCAGCACATGGTGCGGCGCCTGCGGATTGATGTCGTGAAAGGCGAGGCTGTGCGGCGTCTCGTGGACCTTCGTGCACGGGATCTCGCCGCGCAGGATCTTCGCGAAGATGTTCTGGGGGTCGTAGGCGTAGGCCATGGCTACCTCGCAGGCTTGGGCGGACGCCGCATCTATAGCGGATCGCGTCCCCGCGTCACGCCGCCGCCATGCCGCGAGGTCAGGGCGAGGAACACGTCCTCGAGGTCAGGCTCCTCGGTCGCGACGTCGCGCACGATCACGCCTGCTGCGCGCACCTGCTCGATCAGCCCGATGGGGTCGCCCGCCAGCCGCGAATAGCGCAGCGCCAGCCCGCCGTCGGCGCGCAGCGTCGCGAGACCGCGGAGCGAGGCGGGAACCTCGGGCACGGGTTCGGCGGGGCGGATGATCAGCGTCTTCGAATCGAGGCTGCCGATCAGCGCCGACGTCGCGTCGCAGGCCACCACCGCCCCCTGGTCGATGATCGCGATGCGGTCGCACATCTCCTGCGCCTCCTCGAGATAGTGCGTCGTCAGGATGATGGTGACGCCCGAGGCGTTCAGCCGCCGCACATAGGCCCAGAGGGTGCGGCGAAGCTCGATGTCGACGCCCGCCGTCGGCTCGTCGAGCACCAGCACCGCCGGATGGTGCGCCAGCGCCTTCGCGACCAGCAGCCGCCGCTTCATGCCGCCCGAGAGGCTGCGCGCGTAGGCGTGCGCCTTGTCGGCGAGGCCCACCGCTTCGAGAATCTCCATCGACCGCCGCTCGCGCTTCGGCACGCCGTAGAGACCCGCCTGCGACTCGAGCGATTCGAGCGGGGTGAAGAAGGCGTCGAGGTTCAGCTCCTGCGGCACCACCCCGATCGAGGCGCGGGCCATGCGGGGGTTGCGGTCGATGTCGAAGCCCCAGATCCGCACCGAGCCGGACGTCTTCACCACGAGCCCCGCGAGAATGTTGATGAAGGTGGACTTCCCGGCGCCGTTCGGACCCAGCAACCCGAAGATCGAGCCTGTCGGCACGTCGAGCGACACGCCTTTCAGCGCCTCCGTGGCGCGCGGGCCGCGGCCGTAGGTCTTGCGCAGGTCCCGCACTTCGATCGCGTCGGTCATCGGCGTCCTCCCGCGCGTGCGATAGCAGGCCGGGCGGGCGCGGTCACGGGCGGGAGACTGGCCGCGCGCCGCGCCCCGCCCTATGCTGCGCCCCGACCCGTCGGAGCCCGCCCATGCCCGTCTTCCTGCGCCACGACGATCCCGACTTCGAGCCGCGCTTCGCCGCGCTGCTGTCGGCCAAGCGCGAGAGCGCGCCGGACGTGGACGAAGCCGCAGCGGCGATCATCGCCGACGTGCGCGCCCGCGGCGACGCGGCGCTGATCGACCTGACGGCGCGCTACGACAGGCTGACCCTGACGCCGGAGACCCTCACGGTCTCCGAAGCCGAGATCGACGCCGCCTGCGCCGCCGTGCCGGAGGACGAACGCGCGGCGCTGGAGACGGCGGCCGCGCGCATCCGCGCCTATCACGAACGCCAGCGCCCCGAGGACGCGCGCTGGACGGATGCGGAAGGGGTGGAGCTCGGCTGGCGCTGGACGGCGGTCGACGCGGCGGGGCTCTACGTGCCGGGCGGGCAGGCGTCCTATCCGTCGTCCGTGCTGATGAACGCGATCCCGGCCGCCGTCGCCGGCGTGCGCCGCGTCGTGATGTGCGCGCCGACGCCCGACGGCGCCGTGAACCCGCTGGTGCTGCTCGCCGCGCGGCTCTCGGGCGTCGAGACCGTCTATCGCGTCGGCGGCGCGCAGGCGATCGCGGCGATGGCCTACGGGACGCAGACCATCCGGCCGGTCGACAAGATCGTCGGCCCCGGCAACGCCTGGGTGACGGCGGCGAAGCGGCGCGTCTTCGGCCAGGTCGGCATCGACATGATCGCGGGTCCTTCGGAGATCCTCGTCGTCGCCGACGCGACCCAGAATCCCGACTGGGCCGCCGTCGACCTGATGAGCCAGGCCGAGCACGACGCGAGCGCGCAAGCCATCCTCGTCACCGACGACGCGGCCTTCGGCGAGGAGGTGGCGCGCGCCGTCGACCGCCTGCTCCAGCGCCTGACCCGCGCCGAGATCGCCGGCGCGAGCTGGCGCGAGAACGGCGCCGTCGTCGTCGCGCGCGACCTCGACCACGCCGCCGAGCTGACCGACCGCGTCGCGCCGGAACACCTTGAACTCTGCGTCGCCGACCCCGACGCGCTGGCGGCGAAGATCCGGCACGCGGGCGCGATCTTCCTCGGCCCCCACACGCCCGAGGCGTTCGGCGACTACATCGGCGGGCCGAACCACGTGCTGCCGACCGCGCGCTCGGCGCGGTTCGCCTCGGGCCTCTCGGTGCTCGACTTCATGAAGCGCACCACCCTCGCGCGCGCCAGCGCCGCCGCCCTCGCCGCCGTCGGGCCCGCCGCCGAGACGCTGGCGCGCTCGGAAGGGCTGGAGGCGCACGGCCTGTCGATCCGCCGCAGGCTGGAGGCCGCGGGGCGATGACCGCCGACCGCCTCGTCGACGTCCGGCTCGACGATTCGGGCCTGC
The DNA here is from genome assembly GCA_007693835.1 of Paracoccaceae bacterium. Classification (GTDB taxonomy): domain Bacteria; phylum Pseudomonadota; class Alphaproteobacteria; order Rhodobacterales; family Rhodobacteraceae; genus Rubrimonas. The sequence continues at coordinate 6,393 of RECW01000175.1, forward strand.
CGCCGCCGACGCCGGAAGTCGAACAGGAGCGGCGGGTGGCGATCTACGACCTGCTGGAGGAGAACGTTTTCCGCCTGCCGCCCCGCGGCGACGTCGCAGCGCCGCCCGGTCCCTACCGGCTGAACCTCGCCGTGCGCGACGGCCGGCTGGTGTTCGAGGTCGAGACCGAGGACGGCGCCCCCGCCCACGCCTTCCACCTTTCGCTGTCGCCGTTCCGACAGGCGATCAAGGACTACTTCGCCATCTGCGCCAGCTACTTCGACGCGGTGAAGCGCCTGCCGCCGGCGCAGATCGAGACCATCGACATGGCCCGCCGCGGGATCCACAACGAAGGCTCGGAACGGCTGATGGAGCGGCTCGACGGCAAGGTCGAGACCGACATGGCGACGGCGCGGCGGCTGTTCACGCTGATCTGCGTCCTCCACTACAAGGGCTGAGCCCGATGGGCCGCGGCATGCCCGGCGCGACCCTCTTCGCCTGCGACTGGAACGCGGTCCGCTCGCCCATGGCCGAAGGAATCGCCAAGAAGCTGCTGGGAAAGAGCGTCTTTCTGCAATCTGCCGGCGCCCGGGGCGAGTTGCCCATCGATCCGTTCGTGGTGGCGGTGTGCAAGGAGATCGGCGTCGACCTCTCCGGCCACAGCGCCCACACCTTCGACGCGATGGAGGAGTGGGGCGACGACCTCGCGCAGTTCGACCTGATCGTCGCCCTCTCCCCCGCCGCGCAGCGCCGGGCGCTGGAGGCGGCGCACGGGGCCGACGTCGCCGTGGAGTACTGGGCGACGCTCGACCCCACCGATCTCGGCGAGACCCGCGAGCAGAAGCTCTGGGCCTACCGCAAGACCCGCGACCAGATCCGCGAACGGATCATGACGCGCTTCGGCCTGATGCTGTGAGCGGCGGTTGACCCGCCCCGCCGGCGCCGCTACCCGCGCACCGGGAAACAGGAGACCGCCATGACCGCGACCGAGGACCTCGTCCGCCGCTACTACGCCGCCTTCAACGCCGGCGATCAGGCGGGGATGCTGGCGCTGCTGACCGACGACGTGCGCCACGACGTCAACCAGGGCGAGGCGCGCCACGGCAAGGCGGCCTTCGCGGAATTCCTGAAGCACATGGACCGCTGCTACGCCGAGCGGCTGGAGGACATCGTGATCCTCACCGAGCCGACCGGCGCCCACGCCGCCGCCATGTTCACCGTCCACGGCGAGTACAAGGCGACCGACGAAGGGCTGCCGCCCGCCGCGGGCCAGACCTACGTCCTGCCCGCGGGCGGCTTCTTCGACATCCGCGACGGGCTGATCGCCCGCGTCGCCACCGTCTACAACCTCAACGACTGGATCCGGCAGGTCGGCGGATGACCATCCGCGTCGAGCCGCTGACGGGCGAGGCGCTGAAGGCCGCGCTGCCCGACCTCGCGCGGCTGCGCATCGCCGTGTTCCGCGCGTGGCCCTACCTCTACGAAGGCGATCAGGCCTACGAGGAGAAGTACGTCGCCACCTACGCCGCCAGCCCCGGCGCCGTGGTGGTGGGCGCCTTCGACGGCGAGCGGGTGATCGGGGCGGCGACCGCCGCGCCGATGGAGGACCACGCGGCCGAGTTCGCCGAGCCTTTCCGCGCCCGCGGGCACAAGCTGGAGGAAATCCTCTACTGCGGCGAGTCGGTGCTGCTGCCCGAATACCGCGGCCGCGGGATCGGCCACGCCTTCTTCGACCGGCGCGAGGCGCAGGGCAGGGCGCTCGGGCGGCGACTGTCGTGCTTCTCGGCGGTGGTGCGCGACCCCGACGACCCGCGCCGCCCGGCCGATTACGCGCCGCTCGACCCGTTCTGGCGCAAGCGCGGCTACGCGCCCCTCGACGGCGTCCGCGCCTCCTATCGCTGGCGCGAGATCGGCGCGGCGGAGGAGACCGACCACGCCATGCAGTTCTGGGCGCGCGCCCTCTGAGCGTATTGCGCGGCGGTCGTCGGTCCCTATCTCCGTCGCCATCGCCGATGGAGACGCCCGACCATGCGCAGCCTCATCCTGTCCGCGCTCGCCCTCGCCGTCGTCTTCGAACTGTTCCCGCTCGTCGCGGCGGCCGACAGCCGGGCGGTTCCCCGCGACCGCGCCGAGATGCAGCTTTCCTTCGCGCCTGTGGTGCGGCGCGCCTCGCCGGCGGTGGTGAACATCTACACCCGTCGCGTGGTGACGCGCCGCCAGTCGCCCTTCGCGGGCGACCCGTTCTTCGACCGCTTCTTCCGCGACTTCGCCCCGCCGCGCCAGAGCGTCGAGAACTCGCTCGGCTCGGGCGTGATCCTGCGCGAGGACGGCGTGGTGGTGACCAACGCCCATGTGATCGCCGGGGCGGTGGAGATCCGCGTGGCGCTCGCCGACCGGCGCGAGTTCGACGCCGAGGTGATGCTCGCCGACGAGGCCTCCGACCTCGCCGTTCTGCGGCTGCGCGGCGCGAGCGGCCTGCCGACGCTCGACCTGCGGCCGGCCGACACGCTTGAGGTGGGCGACCTGGTGCTCGCCATCGGCAACCCCTTCGGCGTCGGGCAGACGGTGACGTCGGGCATCGTCTCGGCGGTGGACCGCGTCGGCGGCCGGCGCGGCGGCGGCTACTTCATCCAGACCGACGCGGCGATCAATCCCGGCAACTCGGGGGGCGCGCTGGTCGACATGGAGGGGCGGCTCGTCGGCGTGAACACGGCGATCCTCAGCCGCGGCGGCGGCTCCATCGGCATCGGCTTCGCCATCCCCTCCGACCTCGCCGCGCAGGCGGTCGACAGCGCGCTCCGGGGCGAGACGCGCCTCCTGCGGCCGTGGGCCGGCGTGCGCGGGCAGGCCGTCGACGCCGGCATCGCCGCGAGCCTCGGGTTCGACCGGCCGGCGGGCGTGATCCTCTCCGAGATCCACCCGCAGAGTCCCTTCGCCGAGGCGGGCCTGCGGGTCGGCGACGTCATCCTGACGCTCGACGGGGCGCCGGTCGACAGCCCGCAGGCGCTGTCTTTCCGTCTCGCCGCCCTCGGCGTCGGCGGCGACGTCGAAGTGCGGTACCTGCGCCGCGCCAGCGAACGGACCGCCCGCGTCGCGCTCGTGGCCCCGCCGGCCGCCGCACGGCTCTGAGCCCGCGCGAGCGGCTTGCGCGGCCCGGCCGCCGGTCGTAGGACACGCGCGCCCCGGAGGAGCGCGCCCGATGCCCAGACGCGAAGACATCAAGTCCATCATGATCATCGGCGCCGGCCCCATCGTCATCGGGCAGGCCTGCGAGTTCGACTACTCCGGCGCCCAGGCCTGCAAGGCGCTGCGCGAGGAGGGGTATCGCGTCATCCTCGTCAACTCGAACCCCGCGACCATCATGACCGACCCGGGGCTCGCCGACGCGACCTACATCGAGCCGATCACGCCCGAGGTGGTCGAGAAGATCATCGCCAGGGAGCGCCCCGACGCCCTGCTGCCCACCATGGGCGGCCAGACCGGTCTCAACACCGCCATCGCGCTCGACGACGCGGGCGTCCTCGAAAAATACGGCGTCGAGCTGATCGGCGCGAACCGCGCCGCCATCGAGATGGCCGAGGACCGCAAGCTGTTCCGCGAGGCGATGGACCGCATCGGCCTCGCCAACCCGCGCGCGGCCATCGTCTCGGCGCCGAAAGTCGGCGGAAAGCTCGACATCGCCGAAGGCATGAACCGCGCCCGCGCGGCGCTGGAGGAAGTCGGCCTGCCCGCCATCATCCGCCCCGCCTTCACCCTCGGCGGCACCGGCGGCGGCGTCGCCTACAACCGCGAGGATTTCGAGATCATCGCGCGCTCGGGAATGGAGGCCTCGCCGGTCGGCCAGATCCTGATCGACGAGTCGCTGCTCGGCTGGAAGGAGTTCGAGATGGAGGTGGTCCGCGACAAGGCGGACAACTGCATCATCGTCTGCTCCATCGAGAACGTCGACCCGATGGGCGTGCACACGGGCGACTCGGTCACCGTCGCCCCGGCGCTGACGCTGACCGACAAGGAGTACCAGCTGCTGCGCAACGCCAGCATCGCGGTGCTGCGCGAGATCGGCGTCGAGACCGGCGGCTCCAACGTGCAGTTCGCCATCGACCCCGAGACGGGGCGGATCGTGGTCATCGAGATGAACCCGCGCGTCAGCCGCTCCTCGGCGCTGGCGTCGAAGGCGACCGGGTTCCCCATCGCCAAGATCGCGGCGAAGCTCGCCGTCGGCTACACCCTCGACGAGCTCGACAACGACATCACCGGCGTGACGCCCGCGAGCTTCGAGCCGACCATCGACTACGTGGTCACCAAGATTCCGCGCTTCGCCTTCGAGAAGTTCCCCGGCGCGCGCCCCGACCTGACCACCGCCATGAAGTCGGTCGGCGAGGCCATGGCCATCGGCCGCAACTTCCACGAGAGCGTGCAGAAGGCGCTCTGCTCTCTGGAGACGGGGCTGTCGGGCTTCGACGAGATCGCCATCGACGGGCTCGACGAGGCGCAGGACGCGGAGGGACGCCGCGAGGCGGTGATCGCCGCCCTCGTGCGCCAGACGCCGGACCGGCTGCGCGTGATCGCCCAGGCGATGCGCGAGGGGCTTGCGGAAGCCGAGATCGCCGCGGCGACGAAATACGACCCCTGGTTCCTCGCCCGCATCGGCGAGATCGTCGCCGCCGAGGAACGCCTGCGCGCCGAAGGCCTGCCGGAAGACGCCGAAGGGCTTCGCGCCGCCAAGATGCTCGGCTTCTCCGACGCCCGCCTCGCGCGCCTCACCGGCCTGAGCGAAGCGGCGGTGCGCGCCCGGCGCATCGCGCTCGGCGTCGTCGCCTCCTTCAAGCGCATCGACACCTGCGCAGCCGAGTTCGAGGCGCAGACGCCCTACATGTATTCGACTTACGAGGCCGAGGTTTCAGGCTTCGCCGAGTGCGAGGCCCGGCCCACCGACCGCGAGAAGGTGGTGATTCTCGGCGGCGGGCCGAACCGCATCGGGCAGGGGATCGAGTTCGACTACTGCTGCTGTCACGCCTGTTACGCGCTGTCGGACGCAGGCTTCGAGACCATCATGGTCAACTGCAACCCCGAGACCGTCAGCACCGACTACGACACCTCCGACCGCCTCTATTTCGAGCCGCTGACCGAGGAGCACGTGCTCGAGATCCTGCGCGTCGAGCAGTCGCGGGGAACGCTCAAGGGCGTGATCGTCCAGTTCGGCGGCCAGACGCCGCTCAAGCTCGCCAACGCGCTGGAGGCGGCGGGGATCCCGATCCTCGGCACGCCGCCCGACGCCATCGACCTCGCCGAGGACCGCGAGCGCTTCCAGCAGCTGATCCACCGCCTCGGCCTGAAGCAGCCGCCGAACGGCGTCGCGCGCTCGCGCGAGGAGGCGCTGGCGGTGGCGGCCGAGATCGGCTTTCCGCTGGTGATCCGCCCCTCCTACGTCCTCGGCGGGCGGGCGATGGAGATCGTGCGCGACGAGGCGCACCTCGACCGCTACATCCGCGAGGCGGTGGTCGTGTCGGGAAGCTCGCCGGTGCTGCTCGACGGCTACCTCTCGGCCGCCGTCGAGGTGGACGTCGACGCGCTGTCGGACGGCGAGGCCGTGCATGTCGCCGGCGTCATGGAGCACATCGAGGAGGCGGGGGTGCATTCGGGCGACAGCGCCTGCGTCCTGCCCCCGCACACCCTCTCGCCCGAGACCGTCGCCGAGCTGAAGCGCCAGACCGCGGCGATGGCCAGGGCGCTCGGCGTCGTCGGGTTGATGAACGTCCAGTTCGCGATCAAGGGCGGCGACATCTACGTCCTCGAAGTCAACCCGCGCGCCTCGCGCACGGTGCCCTTCGTCGCCAAGACCGTCGGCGCGCCGATCGCGGGGATCGCCGCGCGGGTGATGGCGGGCGAAAAACTGGCCGGCTTCACGCTGCCGGCGCCCGAGACGCCCCACGTGGCGGTGAAGGAGGCCGTGCTGCCCTTCGCGCGCTTCCCCGGCGTCGACACGCTGC